>NZ_JBEYXQ010000010.1:0-259752 GCF_040645115.1 Streptomyces sp. NPDC046860
GATCCTGGTCCCGGCGCTGGCGGGGGCCGTGCTGCTGGCGGTTCTGCTGATCACGGATCCGTCCGCCGCCGGCCCGTCGCGGTGTTCAGCCCGTTCCGGTGTTCGGCCAGTTCGGGTGTTGAGCCCGTTGCAGTGTTGAGCCCGTCGCGGTGTTCAGCCCGTGATCAGCAGAACCGCCAGCAGCACGGCCCCCGCCAGCGCCGGGACCAGGATCTCGTAGGCCCAGCGGACCGTGATCTCGCCCTGGGCGTGCTCGGCCTCGCCGTGGCGCTCGTGGAGGTCGCGGAGGTCGTCCATGACCTTGTCGGTCTCCGCGCGAGCGGGCGCGTCCGCCGCCTCGGCCGCGCCGAAGGCGCCCGCGCCCCCGCTGCCGAAGACCCCGCCGAAGCGGTTGCGGTCCTGGGCGCCGCGGGCCGCCTGCGCCGCGGCGCGGGCCCGCTTGTTGGCCGCGCGCTTGCGGGCGCGCAGCGAGACGGGGATCGCCCAGAGCTGGTACTTGGTCCCGGAGTCGGCAAGCGCCTCGTTGGAGTAGCCCGAACGCAGGGAGCCGACCCGGCTCCAGGGCAGCACGATCACGCGGAAGGGGTTGCGGACCCGCAGGCGCTCCTCGCCCGCGAAGACCGCGGGGCGCAGGGTGAAGGCCGTCACCAGCGGCACGATCAGGATCATCACGGCCAGCGCCAGCCACGGCACCCGCCCGGTGCCGCGGAACAGCGCGTCGCAGCCGAGCCAGACGACGAGGGCCAGCACGAGCACCCCGCCCACGATTCCCATGGGCGAGCGGTAGATCCGGTCCCTGGCGGCGGGCACCACGGGCCGCGACGCGGGTGACTGGTGGTCCGGGGTCGTCATGGCCCCGATTCTGCACGAACGGGACGCGCCCATCACCACCTGGCCCAAGAGAGGAACGCATCCGTGACCTGCGGCGGTGTGACCCCGCACAACCCCGCCCCCGGGGCTATACAGCCGCTACGCGCGTAGATATGCTCGTCTGGTGACCATGCCCACCACTGCATCCCCCGCACAGGCTTTCGCCGACGTCACGGCGTCCGACAGCACGCTGCGCCGCTTTCTCCACGGGCTGCCCGGCGTCGACGCGGTCGGCCTGGAGGCGCGTGCCGCGTCCCTCGGCACCCGTTCCATCAAGACCACCGCGAAGGCGTACGCCATCGACCTCGCCATCTCGATGGTCGACCTGACCACGCTGGAGGGCGCGGACACCCCCGGCAAGGTCCGGGCGCTCGGCGCCAAGGCGGTCCACCCGGACCCGACGGACCGTACGGCCCCCACCACCGCCGCCGTCTGCGTCTATCCCGACATGGTGGCCGTCGCCAAGGAGGCCGTCGCCGGTTCGGGCGTCAAGGTCGCCTCGGTGGCCACCGCCTTCCCGGCCGGCCGCGCCGCGCTCGGCGTGAAGCTGGCCGACGTGCGCGACGCCGTCGCGGCGGGTGCCGACGAGATCGACATGGTCATCGACCGGGGCGCGTTCCTCGCGGGCGACTACCTCAAGGTGTACGACGAGATCACCGCCGTGAAGGAGGCCTGCGGGACGAGCGCCCGGCTGAAGGTCATCTTCGAGACCGGCGAGCTGTCGACGTACGACAACATCCGCCGGGCGAGCTGGCTGGGCATGATGGCGGGCGCGGACTTCATCAAGACGTCCACCGGCAAGGTCGCGGTCAACGCCACCCCCGCCAACACCCTGCTGATGCTGGAGGCGGTGCGCGACTTCCGTGCCCAGACCGGC
This sequence comes from Streptomyces sp. NPDC046860, assembly GCF_040645115.1. Taxonomy (NCBI): domain Bacteria; kingdom Bacillati; phylum Actinomycetota; class Actinomycetes; order Kitasatosporales; family Streptomycetaceae; genus Streptomyces; species Streptomyces sp. NPDC046860. The sequence continues at coordinate 1,748 of NZ_JBEYXQ010000010.1, forward strand.
GTCCAGGTCGGCGTGAAGCCCGCGGGCGGCATCCGCACCACCAAGGACGCCGTCAAGTTCCTGGTCCTGGTCAACGAGACCGCGGGCGAGGACTGGCTGGACAACCACTGGTTCCGCTTCGGCGCCTCCTCGCTGCTGAACGACCTGCTGATGCAGCGTCAGAAGCTGGCCACCGGCCGCTACTCCGGCCCCGACTACGTGACGGTGGACTGATCACCATGGCATCCCTCTTCGAGTACGCACCGGCGCCGGAGTCCCGCTCGGTCGTCGACATCGCGCCCTCCTACGGCCTCTTCATCGACGGCGAGTTCACCGACTCCGCCGACGGCAAGGTCTTCAAGACCGTCTCCCCCTCCACCGAGGAGGTGCTCTCCGAGGTCGCGCAGGCCGGCGAGGCGGACGTGGACCGCGCGGTGAAGGCCGCCCGCAAGGCGTTCGAGAAGTGGTCGGCGCTGCCCGGCTCCGAGCGCGCCAAGTACCTGTTCCGCATCGCCCGGATCATCCAGGAGCGCAGCCGCGAGCTGGCCGTCCTGGAGACGCTGGACAACGGCAAGCCGATCAAGGAGACCCGCGACGCGGACCTCCCCCTGGTCGCCGCGCACTTCTTCTACTACGCGGGCTGGGCCGACAAGCTCGACCACGCCGGGTTCGGCGCCTCGCCGCGCCCCCTCGGCGTCGCCGGCCAGGTCATCCCGTGGAACTTCCCGCTGCTGATGCTGGCGTGGAAGATCGCCCCGGCGCTGGCGACCGGCAACACGGTCGTCCTCAAGCCCGCCGAGACCACCCCGCTGTCCGCCCTGTTCTTCGCGGACATCTGCCGCCAGGCCGGCCTGCCCAAGGGTGTCGTCAACATCCTTCCGGGCTACGGCGACGCGGGCGCCGCGCTGGTGGCGCACCCGGACGTGAACAAGGTGGCCTTCACCGGCTCCACCGCCGTCGGCAAGGCGATCGCCCGCCAGGTCGCGGGGACCGACAAGAAGGTCACCCTCGAACTCGGCGGCAAGGGCGCCAACATCGTCTTCGACGACGCGCCCATCGACCAGGCCGTCGAGGGCATCGTCACCGGCATCTTCTTCAACCAGGGCCAGGTCTGCTGCGCGGGCTCGCGGCTGCTGGTCCAGGAGTCGGTCCAGGACGAGCTGCTGGACGCGCTCAAGCGCCGCCTGTCCACGCTGCGCCTGGGCGACCCGATGGACAAGAACACCGACATCGGCGCGATCAACTCCGCCGAGCAGCTGGCCCGGATCACCGCGCTCGCTGACAAGGGCGAGGCGGAGGGCGCCGAGCGCTGGTCCCCGGCCTGCGAACTGCCCTCGTCCGGCTACTGGTTCGCCCCGACGCTCTTCACCAACGTCACCCAGGCGCACACCATCGCCCGCGACGAGATCTTCGGCCCGGTGCTGTCGGTGCTCTCCTTCCGTACCCCGGACGAGGCCGTCGCCAAGGCCAACAACACGCAGTACGGCCTCTCGGCGGGCATCTGGACCGAGAAGGGCTCCCGCATCCTGGCCGTGGCGAGCAAGCTGCGCGCCGGTGTCATCTGGTCCAACACGTTCAACAAGTTCGACCCGACCTCGCCCTTCGGCGGTTACAAGGAGTCGGGCTTCGGCCGCGAGGGCGGTCGCCACGGCCTGGAGGCGTACCTCGATGTCTGACCGTTTGAGCGTCTTCAAGACCTACAAGCTGTACGTGGGCGGGAAGTTCCCGCGTTCCGAGAGCGGCCGGGTGTACGAGGTGACGGACTCCAAGGGCAACTGGCTGGCCAACGCTCCGCAGTCGAGCCGCAAGGACGCCCGTGACGCGGTCGTCGCCGCGCGCAAGGCGTTCGGCGGCTGGTCCGGCGCGACCGCCTACAACCGGGGTCAGGTCCTCTACCGCGTCGCGGAGATGCTGGAGGGCCGCAAGGACCAGTTCGTCCGTGAGGTCGCCGAGGCCGAGGGCCTGTCCAAGGCGAAGGCGGCCGCGGTCGTGGACGCCGCGATCGACCGCTGGGTCTGGTACGCGGGCTGGACCGACAAGATCGCCCAGGTCGTGGGCGGCGCCAACCCGGTCGCGGGCCCGTACTTCAACCTCTCCTCGCCCGAGCCGACCGGCGTCGTCGCCGTGCTGGCCCCGCAGGAGTCGTCGTTCCTGGGTCTGGTCTCGGTGATCGCCCCGGTGATCGCCACCGGCAACACCGCGGTCGTCGTCGCCTCCGCGAAGGCCCCGCTGCCCGCCCTGTCCCTCGGCGAGGTGCTCGCCACCTCCGACGTGCCGGGCGGTGTCGTCAACATCCTGTCGGGCAGCACGGCCGAGCTGGCCGCGCCGCTCGCCGCGCACCAGGACGTCAACGCGATCGACCTCGCGGGCGCGGACCCGGAGCTGGCCAAGGAGCTGGAGATCGCGGCGGCGGACAACCTCAAGCGGGTACTCCGTCCACAGCCTGTGGACCACACCGCGACGCCGGGCATCGACCGGATGACCGCGTTCCTGGAGACCAAGACGGTCTGGCACCCCACCGGGGCACTGGGCGCGTCGGGTTCCTCGTACTGAGCGCACCCGGAGCCGCGCCGTCCCTTCACCTCGAAGGGGCGGCGCGGCTCCGTGCTGATCAGCCCTTGGGGGTGAGCAGGTCCAGCGCCTGGCCGACGACCGGGACGGCCCCGAAGGACGGGGCCTGGGCGATGGGGCCGGTCAGCGCCAGCGTGTTGAGCGGCTTGAAGTCGGCGACGGTGGTGCCGATGCCGTTGTTCAGCGGGTCGGTGCCGGTGCCGGCCAGCGGGTTGGGCTTGAGGCCGGCGATGGTGCCGGTGGCGTAGCCGACCGACGTGGCCAGCGCGTCCACCCCGGACCGGGCGTTGATGTCGCCGACGTCGGCGGAGCGCAGCGGCGGCACGTCCACGAGCGGGGCGGCCGACGCGGCGTGGGCCGTGCTCGCGCCCGCCGCCAGGGCCGCGCCGGCCGACGCGAGGGCGATCAGGGCGCGCCGTGCGGCGGGCTGACGGGGAGACCGGGGTGCGGAGTGTCGGGCCATCACTGGTGCCGCCTTCTGGTGCGCAGGGTAATACGGTCGACACGTAGGGTAGTTGAGATTTGACGTCCTCCCCGCCTAAACGGCAGGGATCTCTGGCTCACGTCGGCCGCGGACCAGCGGTCCGATGGCTCTTACACGATCGGCACCAGCCGGGTTGAGACCAGCCCGGACCAGCATGACGCGCGCGGAGTTCTTGTCCCGAGGGGACACCGTTTCGCACGCGGTGCAGGTGTAGGTACGTTCCGGCAGCGGAAGTGCGTGCTTGGTTCTCGCTCCGCACGACGCGCAGTCCATGGTGGTGTGCGCGGGGTGAACGAGGCGGATGTCCCGTCCGTGTTTACGCCCCATCTCGATCAGGGCCTTCTTGGCGGTGCCGATCGCCGCGTCAGCGGCTTTGCGGGCCATGGGGGTTCTCGCGAGGAACTTCGCCTTGAAGTCCTCCACAGCGATCGCGTCGTGGCCACGCACGACGCGCTTGGCCCACTTGAGCGTCGGAGGTGGTTGTAGCGACCTCCTTCACGCCCCAGTCCACGCCCAGGACGGCGCCGGTCGCGGGAAGTGACCGTGTCTGGGCGGCGACGACGAATGAGGCGTACCAGTGTCCGAGCGCGTCGCGGTACACGCGCACCGAGGAGGGCGCCGCAGGGAGTGCACGGGACCACACCACGGTCAGCACGATGCCGCCTGCCAGGCAGAGGCGCCCGCCCTTCAGGCGGAAGCCCCGGCCGGTGTAGTTCAACGTGGGCAGCGCCTCGCGCTTCTTCTTGTGACCCGGCACTCCTGCGCGCTGCCGCATCGGCAGCCGTTTCTCGATGTCCTTCAGCGCCTTGGAGCGGGATTTGGCGAAGTCCCGGACGATCTGCTGCTGCGGGACGCGAGACTTGGCCACGCACTCGTTCCACACCCACCGGCAGCGATCCCACTCGGCGAGCAATGCGGTGCGAGCGGTCGACGACACACGTAGGCGGTAGGTGTACCGAGCGTGCCCAGCACCTGCCTCAGCCAGTGTCGTCATGGTGTCAAACTAGCGCTTGGCGAGTGATGGCAGGCAGTTGTTCGCCGTCTCCTGCCCCCACCACATGAGAGGCGGCTTGTGACGCGCGCCCCAAAGCCGACCCGCGGGGTCGGCAGGACGGCCGCCATGCGTCAAACTGGTGTTCCGTGAGCATCCATCCCCCGTCCCCCGCCCGAGTGGTGCTGCTGAGCGGCCCCTCCGGTTCGGGCAAGTCACTCGTCGCCGCCCTCTCCGGGCTGCCCGTGCTGCGCCTCGACGACTTCTACAAGGAGGGCGACGACCCCACCCTGCCGGTGGTGGACGGAAGCTCGGACATCGACTGGGACCACCCGCTGTCCTGGGACGCGGACGTGGCGGTCGCGGCGATAGCCCGGCTGTGCGCGTCCGGTTCGACACCGGTGCCGGTGTACGACATCTCGCTGAGCGCCCGTACCGGCGAGGACACCCTGCGCATCGGCCGCACCCCGCTGTACATCGCCGAGGGCATCTTCGCGGCGGAGATCATCGGGCGCTGCCGCGAACTCGGGCTGCTGGCGGACGCGCTGTGCCTGACGAGGGGCCCGGCCACCACCTTCCGGCGCCGCTTCCTGCGGGACCTCAGGGAGGGCCGCAAGTCGGTGCCGTTCCTGCTGCGCCGGGGCTGGCGCCTGATGCGCGCGGAACGCACGATCGTGACCCGTCAGGTGTCCCTGGGCGCGCACCCGTGCGGCCGGGACGAGGCGCTGAGCCGGATGGCGGCGGCCGCCGCGGGCCGCCAGAAACGGCAGCAGACGGCGGTGTGAGGCGTCACCGGCGCGTACGACGAGAAGCGGGACCGCACGGCCCCCCAGCCGTCCGGTCCCGCTTCCCGGTACTCCCCCGTGTCCCCCGTTCCCCCGTGGTTCTCCCGTGTTCTCCCCTTACGGGCTCTCGCGCGGACCCTCCCCCCGGTGAGCCCCCGCGATCGCCCGTATCCCCTCGGGCCGAGCCGTGACGGCTCGTTCCCCCCGTTCCCCCGTGGGTCCGTCCCCCGACGGACCCGTCCTTCAGGCCACCAGCTCGCCGAAGGCGTCCTCGTGGTCCCGGCCGAAGCTCAGGACCTCGTCCTCGCGCAGGCGCCGCAGCGAGCGCCAGATGCTGGACTTCACCGTGCCGACGCTGATGCCGAGTATGTCGGCGATCTCCGGGTCGGTCCGGCCCTCGTAGTACCGCAGCACCAGCATGGTGCGCTGGAGCTCGGGCAGCCGGGCGAGCGCCTGCCACAGGACGGCGCGCAGTTCGGTGCCGCGCATGGCGTCCGTGCCGGCCGGCGTCTCCGGCAGCTCCTCGGTCGGGTACTCGTTCAGCTTGCGGCGGCGCCACGCGCTGATGTGCAGGTTGGTCATGGTCCGGCGGAGGTAACCGCCGACCGCGGCCTTGTCGCTGATCCGCTCCCACGCCCGGTAGGTCGAGAACAGCGCGCTCTGCAGCAGGTCCTCGGCCTCGAAGCGGTCGCCGGTCAGGTGGTAGGCCGTCGCGTACAGGGAGGCCCGGCGCTCCTGGACGTAGGCGGTGAACTCCGCCTCCGTCAGCGGACGGCGCTCTCCCTGGTCCCCCCTGTACGCGCTTCCCCCGTGCCCCTCCCCCGTGCGGGCGTCGACCACCGACATGTAACCGGTGTGCTGACGCCCGGTGCCGCGGGCACACCCCCGTACGCCCTGGGACTCGCGGCCGCGGGGCGGCTGCGTGGTCCCGGCACCGGACTTCCCGGAATTCTCGGTCCCCCGGTAGGTGTCGTGCAGACGCGTGACCACTGCGCTGGTGCTCATGCCGTGCGGCGTGTTCATCTCGCGCTCCCCGTCGTGGACTTCCGGTGCTCTGCGTGGCCGGTGTGCTCTCCCGCCTGCAGAAAAGCTTGCCGATCGACCTTCATGGCCGTGTCCGCCGACTGTCACAGACCTGTCACAGGGGCCGGCGGGGGCGGGTCGTGACCGGGCCGGGGGGCCGGGAGGTGGCAGGGGCCGCTTTGTCACCCGGTGTCCGGCGCCGGGCGGACGGGGCGCGGCACGGGTCGTACGACAGGCGGTGCATGGGCCAGAATGAGCCCGTGCCTTCCCTGTTGCTGATCGAGGACGACGACGCCATCCGTACGGCCCTTGAGCTGTCCCTGACGCGCCAGGGGCACCGGGTCGCCACCGCCGCGAGCGGCGAGGACGGTCTGAAGCTGCTGCGTGAGCAGCGCCCGGACCTGATCGTGCTCGACGTGATGCTGCCCGGCATCGACGGGTTCGAGGTGTGCCGCCGCATCCGGCGCACCGACCAGTTGCCGATCATCCTGCTGACCGCGCGCAACGACGACATCGACGTGGTGGTCGGGCTGGAGTCCGGCGCCGACGACTACGTGGTCAAGCCGGTGCAGGGCCGCGTCCTGGACGCCCGCATCCGGGCCGTGCTGCGGCGCGGGGAGCGCGAGTCCAGCGACTCGGCGACCTTCGGCAACGTGGTGATCGACCGGTCCGCGATGACCGTGACGAAGAACGGCGAGGACCTCCAGCTCACCCCGACCGAGCTGCGGCTGCTGCTGGAGCTGAGCCGCCGCCCGGGTCAGGCGCTGTCCCGGCAGCAGTTGCTGCGGCTGGTCTGGGAGCACGACTACCTGGGCGACTCGCGCCTGGTGGACGCGTGCGTGCAGCGGCTGCGGGCGAAGGTCGAGGACGTGCCGTCCTCCCCGACCCTGATCCGCACGGTCCGCGGTGTCGGCTACCGCCTGGACGCCCCTCAGTGAGCGAGCGCGGGGGATTCGGCCGCTGGACGGCCGGACGGGGGAGGAAGCTGGCCGGGCTGCGGTTCACCAGCCTGCGGCTGCGGCTGGTGCTGGTCTTCGGGCTGGTCGCGCTGACGGCCGCGGTGAGCGCGTCGGGCATCGCGTACTGGCTCAACCGCGAGGCGGTGCTCACCCGCGCCCAGGACGCGGTGCTGCGCGACTTCCGCCAGGAGATGCAGAACCGCGCGGGCGCCCTGCCCGCGCGTCCCACGCAGGACGAACTCCAGCGCGCGGCCGGGCAGATGGCGGGCAGCAGCCAGCGCTTCAGCGTGCTGCTGGTCGCCCGCGACCCCGACGGCCGCACGGTGTACGGCGGTTCGGGCGGTCTGAGCGGCTTCTCGCTGAAGGACGTGCCGCCCTCGCTGCGGACGGCGGTGAACAAGCGGCAGAAGGAGACCGGCTCCAACAAGTCGCCCTACCACCTGTACTGGCAGCGGGTCACCGACCGGGGCACCCCGTTCCTGGTGGCCGGGACCAGGGTGGTGGGCGGCGGCTCGACGGGCTACATGGCGAAGTCGCTGGAGCCGGAGGCCAAGGACCTCAACTCCCTGGCCTGGTCGCTGGGGATCGCCACCGGTCTCGCCCTGATCGGCTCTGCCCTGCTCGCGCAGGCCGCCGCGACGACCGTGCTCAAGCCGGTGCACCGGCTCGGGGTGGCCGCCCGGCGCCTCGGCGAGGGCCGGCTCGACACCCGGCTGCGGGTCTCCGGCACCGACGAACTCGCCGACCTGTCACGGACGTTCAACAACGCGGCCGAGGCGCTGGAGAAGCGAGTCGCGGACATGGCCGCCCGGGACGAGGCGTCCCGCCGGTTCGTCGCCGACATGTCGCACGAACTGCGCACCCCGCTCACCGCCATCACCGCCGTGACGGAGGTGCTGGAGGACGAGCTGGAGTTCGAGGGCGGCGGCATCGACCCGATGATCGAGCCCGCGGTGCGCCTGGTGGTGAGCGAGACCCGGCGCCTGAACGACCTGGTCGAGAACCTGATGGAGGTCACCCGCTTCGACGCGGGCACCGCCCGTCTGGTCCTGGACGACGTGGACCTCGCGGACCAGATCACCGCCTGCATCGACGCCCGCGCGTGGCTGGACGCGGTCGAGCTGGACGCCGAGCGCGGCATCCACGCCCGCCTGGACCCGCGCCGCCTGGACGTCATCCTCGCCAACCTGATCGGCAACGCCCTCAAGCACGGCGGCTCCCCGGTGCGGGTCTCGGTCCGCATCGACGGCGACGACCTGCTGGTGGCGGTGCGCGACCACGGCCCCGGCATCCCCGAAGAGGTGCTGCCGCACGTCTTCGACCGGTTCTACAAGGCCAGCGCCTCCCGGCCGCGCTCGGAGGGCAGCGGGCTCGGCCTCTCCATCGCGCTGGAGAACGCCCACATCCACGGCGGCGAGATCACGGCCGCCAACTCCGAGGAGGGGGGCGCGGTGTTCACGCTCCGGCTGCCGCTGGACGCCTCCAGCCTCACCGAGGAACCCGGGGACGACGAGAAGGACGGCACACCGGCCCGGGACGGCCACGGGGAGGCCCCGTGAGCGGGCGGGCGGTGCGCGGGCTGCTGGCGCTGCCGCTGCTGGGCGCGCTGCTCACCGGGTGCGGCATCCGGCCGACCGAGGTGCCGACCGACTTCGGCGGGGCTCCGTCGCGGGTGCCGTGCTCACCGGCCGGTTCCGGGCGGGCCACGCAATCCCCGGAGGGGGTCGCGGTGCAGGTCTTCCTGCTGTGCGGGGCCTCCCTGGTGACCGTGGACCGTACGGTGCGGGTGCCGGAGGGCACCCCGGACGCGCGGCGCCGGGTCATGGTCGCGCAGGGCCTGCTGGACCAGCTCGCCTCGGCGCCGTCCGCCGGGGAGCGGGCGGCCGGCTACCAGACCCGGGTACCGGGCGGCCTCGACGTCACCGGTCCGGGCCGCGACGAGCCCGAGGAGGCGCTGCGGCTGAGCACCGCCCCGGAGAGGCTCGGCTCCCTGGCGCTCGCCCAAGTCGTGTGCACCTTCTCCGACTCGGCGGCGGCGGAGGGGGACGGCTCGGTGGTCCTCGCCGGTCCGGCTCCGGCCGCACCGCGCCGCTACGAGTGCACCGAGGACGTACGTGATCACCCCGGGCGGGTCCAACCTCCGTCCGCCGCCGTCGCGTCGCACTGAAGCCCCCTGCCGGGCGCCGGTGTGGCGCACGCCTCACGCGGGCGGAGGGCGGGGAAGCGGAACCGTTCGCGCGCGGCGGCGCGTCTTGGTCGACGTGCAGCGTCAAGGCTCCATCGGCGGCAACACCGCGAACCGCATCCGAGTGACCGGGGCGATCCTCCTCGTCGCGCATCTCGCGCTCGTCGCCTGGCTGACGCTGCGGCCGCTGGACGTGCCGTGGGTACGGCCCGTGAATCTGCGCCCGCTGGCCGGGCTGCGCGCCGATCTGGCGCTGGGCTGGCCGCAGGCGGGCCTGCGCGTCGGCGAGGGGCTGGCCCTGCTGGCCCCGCTCGGCGTCCTGCTCCCCATGGCCGACGGCAGGCTCTCCGTCTCCCCCCTGGCCTCCCTGCTGCGCACGGTCGCCGCCGGGGCCCTGACCTCCCTCGGCATCGCCCTGCTGCAGACGGGGGTTCCGGGACGCGTGGTCGACGTGGACGTGCTGCTGCTGAACACCGCCGGTGTCCTCCTGACCCACCTCGCGGTCGTGCCGGCGGGCCGGGCGTGGCTGCGGCGCCGGCTCGGCGCGGCCGGGGTGCGCGAGGGGCACGGCACCCGAGGGGGGTTCGGCGGGCGCGGGGGGTTCGGCGGGCGTGGGGGGTTCGGGGGTGTCCCCAGGGGCATCCCGCAAGGCGTGGCCGGGGGTTGTGAGGGGTACCGGGCCGGGGAGTCGCGGGGTTCCGGCCGGGGCGCGGGGGCGCGGAGCTCCGGGGCGTCCGGCGGGTCGGGGGTGCTGCGCGGGGAGCTGTCTCAGGGGCGGACCCCGACGATTCCCAGGGTCGGTATCGCCCCTTAGAGTGATGCTTCTCCCGCTTCGTCTCCGTACCGTTGGGCATACGACGAAAGACGGGGGCGCGGCACTCGGCCGGCCCCGGCACGCGGCCCGTCACCGGGCCGAAGACGACGGAGGAGCCAGCCATGACCGCCATTGCCCGCCCCACCCACGGCCGCATGATCGGCGGCGTGTGCGCCGCGCTGGCGCGGCGATTCGGCACCTCGGCGGGGACGATGCGGGTGATCTTCCTGGTGTCCTGCCTGCTGCCCGGCCCGCAGTTCCTGCTCTACATAGCGCTGTGGATACTGCTGCCCTCCGAGGACAAGGCCCGCGCCACCGCCTGGTGACGACGGACCGTCCGCCCGGCCTGACGCCGGGCGGACGGCGAACCGCCGAGGCCGTCCCGGAGGGTGCCGGGGGCCTCGGCGGTGCCGTGTGCGCGGGCGGTGTCAGCCGAGCGGGATGCCGTTGAGCCCCAGGCCGTGGGTGGGCAGGCCCTGCACCGGCAGACCGCCGAGCAGTCCGGCGACGGGCGCGGTCGGGCCCTGGGCGAGCACCTTCTGCACGGCGGGGCGCGCGGTGGCCAGCCCGCCGCCGACCACACCCTGCCCGTGCGAGACGGCCTCGGCGGCGCCGGGCAGCGCCTCGGTGACGTTCGCGGCCGGCAGCTTCTGGGCGACGGAACCCACGACGGGGAGGGCGTCGGGGACGGCCGGGGCCGCTTCGGCCGCGCCCGCGCCGGCGGCGGCGAAAGCGGCACCGAGGGCGGCGACACCGAGGGTCTTGGCAGCAGACTGCTTCATGGTGAATGCGTCCTTGAATGCGGAGACATGGATCAGTACTGATCCGAGCGGTCCACGACCGTAAACATCACGGACCGCCCGCCGCAATCACCGAAATGCGGACGACCTGTGAATCCGTGTACGTATTCTTCGGCCGCCCGATAAGTAATACAGCCATCCCGTTTCCCTGTAAGCGCTGGTGGAAGCGGTATTCGGGAACAGTCATTCGAGCGGCCACTCTTCACTTCGAGGGCGGGTGAAGTCCGTTGCCGCCCTGGCCCGTTCATCGAAAGGAATGAACCTTGTTCTCATCGCATTGACTTCGCACACGGGGCCCGCGAATCGAGTACACGGTCGAACCCCTCGGCGGGGCGCTCGAATTCCGGCCGTTCACACAGTGGCGCGATCCGTACCCCGTGCGCGTCGATACGCAACGGTGACCGCCGGGAAGGGTTTCGTACACCTCGCCTTCTGACAGTGTTCTGCCATGGGACAGCAAGCGACGACGCCGGTCCGGACGGCCAGGCTCGGGAAGGCGGTCGGACCCGTGCCGACCGCGGTGAGCGGAGCGGTGCTGCTGCTCCCCGGCGGGGACGAGGTCTCCACCCGCCGTCCGTTCCCGCCCCTGCCGGGCAACCTCGTCCGCGCCCTGGCCCGCAGCCTGGCCCGCGCGGGCCGCGCCGAGGGACTCGCCGTCCACCCGGTCCACTACCGCTACCGCGGCTGGAACGGCACCGAGGCCCACCTCGCCTCGGACGCCGCCTGGGCCGCGGACGAGGTGGTGCGGCGCTACGGCGACGTCCCGGTGTGCCTGGTGGGGCTCGACATGGGCGGCCGGGCCGCGCTGGGCGCCGGGGGGCACGAGGCGGTCAACTCCGTGGTGGCCATCGCTCCCTGGCTTCCCGAGGAGGGCGCGGCGGCCGACGAGCCGGTCAAGCAGCTGGTGGGGCGCCGGGTACTGATCGCGCACGGCACCAACGACGAACGGTGCGATCCGGAGCTGTCGTTCCGCCTGGCGGCCCGCGCGAAGAAGGTGAACCGGGAGGTGTGCCGCTTCGAGGTCCACTCCGACGGCCACGGACTGCACCAGCACCGGGACGAAGTCCTCGCCCTGACCGTGGACTTCACCCTGGGCGCCCTGTTCGGCAACCCGCTCTCCCGCCCGGTGGAGGACGCGCTCGCGGCACCGCCGCCGATAGGGCTGCGGATGCCGCTGGCGTCGGGGTTCGGCAAGTCGCTGCGCAGGTAGGCGGGTTCAGGAGGGCAGCAGGCTGCCCCTCCTGGAGAGGAGGAACTTCTTGAAGGCGGCCACCGGCGGGGTGTCCGGGCGGCCCGCCAGCCAGGCGACGCCGATCTCGCGGACCGCCCTCGGCGCGGTCACCGTCAGCTCCACCACGCCCGGCCGGGGCACGGTGGGCGGCGGCAGCAGGGCGACCCCGAGACCGGCGGCGACCAGACCCCGCAGGGTCTCCGTCTCCTCGCCCTCGAAGGCCACCTTCGGCCCGAAGCCCGCCTCGCGGCACAGGTCGTCGGTGATGCGGCGCAGGCCGTAGCCGGGCTCCAGGGTCACGAAGGTCTCGTCGGCCGCCTCGGCGAGGCGGATGCGGCGGCGCCCGGCCAGCCGGTGGTCGGCCGGGACGACCAGGCGGAGCTTCTGCTCGTCCAGCCGCCGGGCGACCAGGTCTGGCGCGTCCGGCACCGGGGAGGTCAGGCACAGGTCCAGCTCGCCCGCCCGCAGCCGCTCCAGCATGGCCTCGCCGTAGTTCTGCACCAGGCTGAAGCGGATGCGCGGATGGTCGGCGCGGAACGCGTGGAGCAGACCGGGCACGGTCTCGGGGCCCATGGTGTGCAGGAAGCCGAAGGCGACCTTGCCGGTGGCCGGGTCGGCGTCCGCGCGCACCTCCTCGGCGGCCCGCTCGACCTCGGCGAGGGCGCGCTCCACCGAGCCGAGGAAGGTGCGGCCGGCCGGGGTGAGGGAGACCGTGCGGCCGTGCCGGGTGAACAGGTCCACCCCGAGGTCCTGCTCCAGCCGGACCATCGCGCGGGACAGGGTGGACTGCGGGACGTTCATCTCGTGCGCGGCCCGGGTGACGTGCTCGGTGCGGGCCACCCCGGCGAAGTAGGCGAGGCGCGGCGCGAGCAGCAGCGCCATGTCTTCTGTGTCACCGGATGGTGACAGGCGCCGCTGTGACCTGTGCTGATGCTCCATGGGAACGATTATGACGATTCCATGCATTGGACGGATGAGTGGTCGCGTCCTTAGTTTCGAGGCATGTCTCCCGCCAGTACCGAGGCGTCCATCCGCGTGGACGCCCGCACGCCCCTCCCCTCCCCCGAGACCCCCTCCCCGGCCCCGGCCCCGGCCCCGAACCCGGCCCCGGCCACCGACTCGCGGCTGACGCCCGGCGGCCCCGGTTACCGCCGGATGAGCTTCGCCCTCTTCCTCGCGGGCGTGGCGACCTTCGCGCTGCTCTACTCCACCCAGGCCCTGCTGCCGCTGATCTCCGACGACTACGGCGTCGCGGCGGGCGAGGCGAGCTGGACCGTGGCGGCCGCGACCGGCGGGCTGGCCCTGTTCGTGCTGCCGATGAGCGCGCTGTCGGAGCGGTTCGGCCGCCGGACCGTGATGACGGCGTCCCTGCTGGTCGCCGTGAGCATCGGGCTGCTGGTGCCGTTCGCGCCGTCCATCGGCGCGCTGGTCGCGCTGCGGGCCCTGCAGGGAGCGGCGCTGGCCGGGCTGCCCGCCTCCGCGACGGCGTACCTGGCCGAGGAGGTCCGGCCGAAGGCGCTGGTCACGGCGATCGGCCTGTTCGTCGCGGGCAACAGCGTCGGCGGCATGAGCGGCCGGGTGATCACCGGCTGGGTGGCGCAGGAGTGGGGCTGGCGCGTCGCCGTCGGCGCGATCGGCGTGGTCGCGGTGGGCTGCGCGGTGGCGTTCCGGCTGCTGCTGCCCGCGCCCCGGCACTTCGAGGCGGGCTCGCTGCGCCCCCGTGTGCTCGCCCGCGCGGTCCGCGACCACCTCTCCTCGCCGCTGCTGCGCCGCCTGTACGCGATCGGCGCGCTGTTCATGACGGTGTTCGGCGGGGTGTACACGGTGATCGGCTACCGCCTGACCGCGGCGCCGTTCTCGCTCCCGCAGGGCATCATCGGCTCGATCTTCCTGGTGTACCTGGTCGGCACGGTCTCCGCGTCGTCGGCGGGCCGCCTGGTGGGCCGTCTCGGCCGCCGGGGCGCCCTGTACGCGGCGGGCGGCACCACGGCGGCGGGCCTGCTGCTGTCGCTGGCGCCGTCGCTGCCGCTGGTCCTGCTGGGCCTGGTGCTGATCACGGCCGGCTTCTTCGCGGGCCACGCGGTCGCCTCCTCGGCGGTCGGCAAGACGGCCACGCACGGCCGCGCGCAGGCCACCGCGCTGTACCAGTCGTCGTACTACATCGGCTCCAGCGCGGGCAGCACGGTCGGCGCGCTCGCCTTCCACTCCGGCGGCTGGACGGGCACGGTCGGCGTCGGCCTGCTCGCGGTCCTGGGTGTCGTCGCCATCACCGCGCTGGGCACCCTGGCGGCCCGCACCGCCGCGCGCCGGGAGGCCGTACCGGCGCACTGACCCGGTGCGCGCACCCGCCGGATCTGCGGGTTTCCCCACTCCGGGGGCCATTGTCAGTGGGCTGCGGTAGCTTCCGGAGTACTGGGGCGCGACGGCGCGCGTACGGGACGGCCACAGGGGTGGGTGGACGATGGGTGACGGCACGGCGACGGCGGACCTCGATGTCGCGTTGGAGAAGCACCGGACCGAACTGACCGGGTACTGCTACCGCATGCTCGGCTCGTCCTTCGAGGCCGAGGACGCCGTCCAGGACACGCTGGTGCGGGCCTGGCGGAGCTACGACAAGTTCGAGGGCCGCTCCAGTCTGCGGTCGTGGCTGTACCGGATCGCCACCAACGTCTGCCTGGACATGCTGGCCGCGGGCAACAAGCGGGCCCGCCCCATGGACCTCAGCGAGCCGAGCCCGCTCGCGCGGGCCGCGCTCTCCCCGCGCCCGGACCACACCTGGCTGGAGCCGGTGCCAGACGCGCGGGTGCTGCCCGCGGTGACCGACCCGGCGGAGGCGGCGGTGGCCCGCGAGTCGATCCGGCTGGCGTTCATGGCGGCGCTCCAGCAGCTGCCGCCCAAGCAGCGGGTGGTGCTGATCCTGCGCGAGGTCCTGGCCTGGCGGGCCAGCGAGGTCGCCGAGCTGCTGGACACCACGGTCGCCTCGGTCAACAGCGCCCTCCAGCGGGCGCGGGCCACCCTCGCCGAGCGGTCGGACACCGGCGCCGAGGCCGCCGTCTCCGACCCGCTGGACGAGGAGCAGAAGCAGCTCCTGGAGCGCTATGTGAAGGCGTTCGAGGGGTACGACATGACGGCTCTGACCGCGCTGCTCCACGAGGACGCGGTGATGACGATGCCGCCGTTCGACCTCTGGCTGCTCGGCCCCACCGACATCACCGGCTTCATGTCCACCATCGGCGCCTCCTGCGCGGGCTCCCGCCTCGTCCCGGTCGAGGTCAACGGCCTCCCCGGCTTCGCCCACTACAAGCCCGACCCCGAGAAGGGCGGCTTCAGCCCGTGGGCGGTCCAGGTCCTGGAGATCTCAGGAGGCCGCATCACCGGTTTCCACTGCTTCCTCGACACCCCCCGCTGGTTCCCCCTCTTCGACCTCCCCCTCCACCTGGAGGCCGAGCCCGACGAGACCGAGCAGGGCGCGTAGCGCGGGGTCGGGGTCCCGCAGCCGTATCCGCCCACCTCCCCGGCGGGCGGCCAGCTCCAGCCGGGCGAGCAGATCGACATGCCCGAGCCCGGGCGGCCCCAGCCCGGCCACGTCACACACGACGACCCCGCCCCTGATCACCAGCCCCCGCACCACATCACACAGCCCCGCCACCCCATCCCGGGTGACGGGGCCACGCAGCACGAGCACGGGGTCGGTCTTGGGGTCCACGTCGGGTAGACCGGGGGGACATCCGTAACTCATCGCACGGCGGTCAGTCCACGGGAAACTCGCTGGTGTCGAGCCTGAGGTTGAAGGGCTCCGGCAGGTGGAACTCGTCCCCGAACTTGCCCGCGTGCAGTACCCGGTACACGTCCCTCTGTGGCTCGCCATAGAGCGTGATGGTCGGTCCGCCCTGCGCCCAGCGGTCGATCAGCAGGTAGTAGGGAATGCCGGCCGAGGCATACGCGGCGGGCTTGCCGACCCGATCGTGACGCGCGTTGGACTTCGAGGTGACTTCGACGACGAGGTCTGCCGCAGCAGCGGGAATGTAGTTGCCCGGTGCCTTCACCACGCTTCTCGGGGCGACCACGAGGTCCGGGATGAACATGCCCAACCGGGACGGCACGGCGAGTGACTGCGTCTGGTAGATCCCCCACCCGTCCGGGATCTCCCGGTACAAGCGGCTCTGAATCAGCTCGACGATGGAATTGTGCTGGTTCTCGGGAGTGGGCGACACGGTGACGATCCCCTCGATGATCTCCACCCTGCTGCCCTCGGGCCAGTCCGACTCGTCCCAGAACCGGACAAGGTCGTCCCAAATCCGGTCGGGGTCCTGGCTCACGGTGAGTCCCCTCATGGCGGTCTCCAATCAGTGCGTCACCGATCCCAGCATGGCGAACAGGACCGGCGGAGGTCCACCGATCCCGTTCACCCGAACGAAGAAGTCCCCTGATCAGGCGATACGTCCCAGCACCACCGGCGAAGCAGTGAACCCGGTGCCGGCCGGGGCGATGTCGAAGGAGCCCTCCGTCGCCTCCAGGGCGTAGCCGAAGCGGTCCGGGGTGTCGGTGTGCAGGGTGAACAGGGGCTGGCCCGCGGTCACCGGGTCGCCCGGCTTCGCGTGCAGCTCGACGCCCGCGCCCGCCTGCACCGGGTCCTCCTTGCGGGCGCGGCCCGCGCCCAGGCGCCAGGCGGCGATGCCGATGTCGTAGGCGTCGAGGCGGGTGAGGACGCCGGAGGCGGGGGCCACGACCACGTGCTGCTCGCGGGCCACGGGGAGGGCCGCGTCCGGGTCGCCGCCCTGGGCCGCGATCATGCGGCGCCACACGTCCATCGCCGAGCCGTCGGCCAGCGCCTTCGCCGGGTCGGCGTCCTTGAGGCCGGCCGCGTCCAGCATCTCGCGGGCCAGCGCGAGGGTCAGCTCGACGACGTCCGCCGGGCCGCCGCCCGCGAGGACCTCGACGGACTCGCGGACCTCCAGCGCGTTGCCCGCGGTGAGGCCGAGCGGGGTGGACATGTCGGTGAGCAGGGCGACCGTCTTCACGCCGTGGTCGGTGCCGAGGCCGACCATGGTGGAGGCCAGCTCACGGGCGTCCTCGATGTTCTTCATGAAGGCGCCGGAGCCGACCTTCACGTCCAGCACCAGCGAGCCGGTGCCCTCGGCGATCTTCTTCGACATGATGGACGACGCGATCAGCGGGATCGCCTCCACCGTGCCGGTCACGTCGCGCAGGGCGTACAGCTTCTTGTCGGCCGGGGCCAGACCGTCGCCGGCCGCGCAGATCACCGCGCCGACGCCGTCCAGCACGGAGAGCATCTCCTCGTTGGAGAGCAGCGCGCGCCAGCCGGGGATGGACTCCAGCTTGTCCAGGGTGCCGCCGGTGTGGCCGAGGCCGCGTCCGGAGAGCTGCGGGACGGCCGCGCCGCACGCGGCGACCAGCGGGGCCAGCGGAAGCGTGATCTTGTCGCCGACGCCGCCCGTGGAGTGCTTGTCGGCGGTCGGGCGGGACAGCGAGGAGAAGTCCATGCGCTCGCCGGAGGCGATCATGGCGGCGGTCCAGCGGGCGATCTCCCGGCGGTCCATGCCGTTGAGCAGGATGGCCATGTTGAGGGCGGCCATCTGGTAGTCGGCGACCTCGCCGCGGGTGTACGCGTCGATGACCCAGTCGATCTGCTCGTCGGTCAGTGCGGCGCGGTCCCGCTTGCTGCGGATGACGGAGATGGCGTCCATGGCCAGGGAGTTCCTTCCGGGAGGTGCAGATGTACGGCCCCCGTGCTCGCGAAACGAGCAAGGGGGCCGCACGGACTTACTTGGTGAGATGGTCCGGGCCGAACGCCTGCGGAAGCATCTCGGAGAGCGGGAGGACGCCCTCGGGGGTGTCCAGCAGCAGCGAGGGCCCGCCGAACTCGAAGAGGAGCTGGCGGCAGCGGCCGCACGGCACGAGGAGGGCGCCGGTGCCGTCCACACAGGTGAAGTGTGTCAGGCGGCCGCCGCCGGTGCGCTGGAGGTGCGAGACGAGCCCGCACTCGGCGCACAGGCCGAGCCCGTAGGAGGCGTTCTCCACGTTGCAGCCGGTGACCGTGCGGCCGTCGTCGACCTGGGCGGCCACGCCGACCGGGTAGCCCGAGTAGGGGGCGTACGCGTGGGCCATGGCCTCGCGGGCCTCGGCACGCAGCGCCTCCCAGTCGAACCCGGTCGTCACTTGCCCTGTCCCTTCCGGTACCGCATGCCGTCCGCCTTCGGCATCCGCAGCCGCTGCGCGGACAGCGACAGCACCAGCAGCGTGACGACGTACGGGGTGGCGCCGACGAAGTCGCTCGGGACCTCGTCGGTGAGCAGGTACCAGGCCAGGACCGCCACGGCCATGACCGCGCTGATCGCACCCTGCCAGAACGCCTTGCGGTACAGCTTCCAGCCCGCGAGGGCGGCGAGCAGCACGACCAGCAGGAGCAGCAGGGCGTGCACGGTGACGCCGCCGTTGCGGAGCTGGAGGGCGTCGGAGTAGCCGAACAGGCCGGCGCCCATGGCGAGACCGCCCGGACGCCAGTTGCCGAAGATCATCGCGGCGAGACCGATGTAACCGCGGCCGCCGGTCTGGCCCTCCAGGTAGGTGTGCGAGGTGACCAGCGCGAGGAAGGCACCGCCGAGCCCGGCGAGACCGCCGGAGACGGCGACGGCCGCGTACTTGTACCGGTACACGTTCACGCCGAGGGACTCCGCCGCGACCGGGTTCTCACCGCAGGAGCGCAGCCGGAGGCCGAAGGAGGTCCGCCACAGCACCCACCAGCTGCCCACGAAGAGCAGCACGGCGAGGATCGTGACCACGGACACGTCGGTGACCATACCGCCGAGAATGCCCGCGATGTCGGAGATGAGGAACCAGTGGTGTTGCTCGACCGAGTGCAGCGCGTCGGAGAGTCCGGGCACCGTGACGTCGCCGAGCGACTCCACCGGCGGGGACTGCTTCGGGTTGCCGCCCGCCTCGGCGGCCGGGCCCTCGGCGAAGAAGATCTTGGCCAGGTACTGGGTGGCACCCAGCGCGAGCAGGTTGAGCGCCACACCGGAGACGATGTGGTCGACGCCGAAGGTCACGGTGGCGACCGCGTGCACCAGGCCGCCGATGACGCCGAAGCCGATGCCGCACACCAGGCCGAGCCAGGGGCTGGACTGCCAGCCGATCCAGCCGGCGCCGAAGGTTCCGAGGATCATCATGCCCTCGAGGCCGATGTTGACCACGCCGGCCCGCTCGGACCACAGGCCCGCCAGACCCGCGAGCCCGATCGGCACCGCGAGCCCGAGGGCCGCGCTGACCTGGCCCTCGGAGGTGAGCTGGTCGGCGCCCGTGATGAGGCGGACCACGGCGACGAGCAGCAGCGCGCCGCCGACGACCATGAGAATCCGGCTGAGGGAACGGCCCGCGGGCCGGGCGGCGTCGTCCGCCTTGGGCGCCGCGGGCGGCGGCGCGTCCGTCATCGTGGCGGTCATCACGCCACCTCCTGCATCTCGTTCGGGGCGGCGGCGCGGGCGGCCAGCTCGGCGCCGACCCGCTGCTGCTGGCGCTTGAGGCCGTAGCGGCGCACGACCTCGTAGGCGATCACGACGCACAGGACGATGACGCCCTGGATCACGCCGAGGATCTCCTTGTCGTAGCCCTGGAACTCCAGGTGGTTGGTGGTGCGCTCCAGGAAGCCCCACAGCAGGGCGCCCAGCGCGATGCCGACCGGGTTGTTGCGGCCGAGCAGCGCGATGGCGATGCCGGTGAAGCCGATGCCCGCGGGGAAGTCGTTGCTGAACCGGTGGCTGTCGTTGAGCAGGGTCGGCATGCCGATGAGGCCGGCCACCGCACCCGAGATGATCATGCTGGTGGCGATCATCTTCTTCACGCCCACACCGCTCGCGGCGGCGGCCGTCTCGGACTGGCCGACGGTGCGCAGGTCGAAGCCGAACCGGGTGCGGCCGAGCACGAACCAGTAGCCGAAGCCGACGATCACCGCGACGACGATGAAGCCCCACAGGATGCCGGCCGGGCCGGTGTCGATCTGGAAGAACCAGGAGGACTCCGGCAGCGGCTTGGTGGAGACCAGCGTGCCGGCCTCGTCGAGCTGGCCGAGCTGGCTGGGCTGGAGCAGGTAGCCGATGATCGCGGTGGCGATCGAGTTCAGCATGATCGTAGCGATGACCTCGCTGACACCGCGGGTCACCTTGAGGATGCCGGCGATGGCCGCCCACAGGGCGCCGGTCGCCATGGCGGCCAGGATGATCAGCGGGATGGCGAGCCAGCCGGGCACGGTCAGCGCGCCGCCGAGGACGGCGGCGACGAACGCGGCGAGCCGGTACTGGCCGTCGACACCGATGTTGAACAGGTTCATGCGGAAGCCGATGGCCACCGCGACACCCGCGAGGTAGTAGGTCGTCGCCTTGTTCAGGATGTAGACCTGGCTGTCGGCCGCGAAGCCGTACGTCACCATGTCGCTGAACGCGGCGCCGGGGCTCTTGCCGGTCGCGAGGATCACCAGGGCGGTGACGAGGAGCGCGGCGACGACGGCCAGCAGCGGCGCCGCGATCCCGAGGAGCAGCCGCTCCTTGTCGATCCGTGAGGTCAGCTTCTTCATCGCGCGTCGTCCTCTATGTGCTCCAGGTGGCCGGAGGCCGCTCCCGTCATGGCGGAGCCCAGCTCCTCGGGCGTGATGGTGGCGGGGTCGGCGTCGGCGACCAGACGGCCCCGGTACATCACCCGCAGGGTGTCGGAGAGCCCGATCAGCTCGTCCAGGTCGGCGGAGATCAGCAGGACCGCGAGTCCGTCGCGGCGGGCCGCGCGGATGTAGTCCCAGATCGCGGCCTGCGCGCCGACGTCCACACCGCGCGTGGGATGGGCGGCGATGAGCAGCTTGGGTGCGTGGCTCATCTCGCGGCCGACGATCAGCTTCTGCTGGTTGCCGCCGGACAGCGAGGCCGCGGTGACGTCGATGCCGGGGGTGCGCACGTCGTACTCGGCGACGATGCGCTCGGTGTCGGCGCGGGCGGCCTTCGGGTCCAGCAGGCCCCGGCGGGAGTTGGGGCGCTCGGTGACGTGGCCGAGGATGCGGTTCTCCCACAGCGGCGCTTCCAGCAGCAGGCCGTGGCGGTGGCGGTCCTCGGGGATGTAGCCGATGCCGGCCTCGCGGCGGCGGCGGGTGGGGACGTGGCTGACGTCGGCGCCGTCGAGGACGACGGTGCCCGCGTCCGGGGCGCGCATGCCCATGATCGCCTCGACCAGCTCGGACTGGCCGTTGCCCTCCACACCGGCGATGCCGAGGACCTCGCCCTTGTGGATGGTGAAGGAGATCGCGTCGAGGATGACGCGCTCGATGCCGTCCAGGTCGGTCTGGGCCAGGTGCAGCCCGGCGACCTCGAGGAGGGCGACGTCCGTGACGGTGGACTCCTCCGTCTCGGGCGTGGGCAGCTCGCTGCCTACCATCAGCTCGGCGAGCTGCTTGGGCGTGGTCGTGCGCGGCTCGGCCGTGCCGACCGTGGTGCCGCGCCGGATGACGGTGATCTCGTCGGCGACCGACAGCACCTCGCCCAGCTTGTGCGAGATGAAGATGACGGTGAGGCCCTCGGCCTTCAGCTCCCGCAGGTTGTCGAAGAGCGCGTCGACCTCCTGGGGCACCAGCACGGCCGTCGGCTCGTCCAGGATCAGGGTCTTGGCGCCGCGGTAGAGGACCTTGAGGATCTCCACGCGCTGGCGGTCGGCGACGCCGAGCTGCTCCACGAGCACGTCGGGGCGCACGCCGAGGCCGTACGCCTCGGAGATCTCCCTGATCTTCTTGCGGGCCTTGCCGCCGATGCCGTGCAGCTTCTCCGCGCCGAGGACGACGTTCTCCAGCACGGTGAGGTTGTCGGCCAGCATGAAGTGCTGGTGCACCATGCCGATGCCGCGGGCGATGGCGTCACCGGGGGTACCGAAGGTGACCTGCTCGCCGTGGATGGTGATGGTGCCCTCGTCCGGCTGCTGCATGCCGTAGAGGATCTTCATCAGGGTGGACTTGCCGGCGCCGTTCTCTCCGCACAGGGCGTGGACGGTGCCCGCGCGGACGGTGATGTCGATGTCGCGGTTGGCGACGACGCCGGGGAAACGCTTGGTGATGCCGCGCAGTTCGACGGCAGCGGGAGGGCTGGACGCGTTGATGGCGCACTCTCCTCGGGGAAGGGGGATGCGGGGGATGCGGCAGGGAAGCCGGGCGTCGGCGACGCTAGCGCGACAACTCGGTACTACACGCGTAGAGTTGACACATTGTTACGGCCCGGCGGGGAGCACCGAGTGGCGCCCCCACGCCGAGCCGAGGTCCTGCTGGACCCATCAGGTCACGGAGTGGTCTTGACCTTGGTGGAGCCGTCGACGATCTTCTTCTTCGCGGCGTCCAGCTTGGGCTGGATGTCGTCGATGAAGCCGCCGCTGGTGGACAGCGAGACGCCGTTCTTGGCGAGGGAGTAGCTGTTGACGCCGGCCAGCGACTTGCCGTCGTGGACGGACTTCACGAAGTCGAAGACGCCGAGGTCGACGTTCTTGACCATCGAGGTGAGGATCGAGGCCTTGTACTTGGCGAGACCCGGGATGTTGTACTGGTCCGAGTCGACGCCGATGGCCCAGGCGCCCTTCTTGCCGCTGACGGCCTCGATCGCGCCGTTGCCGGAGGAGCCGGCCGCGGAGTAGATCACGTCGGCGCCGTTGTCCAGCATGCCCTGCGCGGCTTCCTTGCCCTTGTCGGGGCTGGCGAAGCCGGAGGTGTCCGTGCCGTGGCTCAGGTACTGGGTGTCGACCTTGATCTTGGGGTTGGTGTCCTTGACGCCCTGGACGTAGCCCGCCTCGAACTTCTTGATCAGGGGGACGTCCACGCCGCCGATGAAGCCGACGTACGACTTCTTCGTCTTCAGCGCGGCCGCGACACCGGCCAGGTAGGAGCCCTGCTCCTCGGTGAAGGTGATGCTGTCGACGTTGGGCGCGTCCACGACCGAGTCGACGATGCCGAAGCTGGTCTTGGGGTACTTCTTGGCGACCTTGCCCATGGACTGCGCGTACGCGTAGCCGACACCGATGATCGGGTTGTAGCCCGCGTCGGCCAGGTCGGAGAGGCGCTGCTCGCGGTCGGCCTCGGTGTCGGTGGTCTTGGCGGTCAGCTCCTTGACGGAACCGCCGAACTCGTCCTTCGCCTTGTCGGCACCGCGCGCGGCGGAGTCGTTGAAGGAACGGTCACCACGGCCGCCGACGTCGAAGGCGAGACCGATCTTGACGCCCTTGCCGTCGCCGGACGAGGAGTCCTTGTCGTTCTCGGAGGAGGTGCTGCCACAGGCCGTGGCAGAAAGGGCGAGGGCTGCGGTGGCTATACACGCAGCGGAAAGCTTGGCTACCCGGCGCACGGGAAGGCTCCTTCACCTGACCTGAGCGCCACCATGGCGCTTGGTGGGAGCGTCTGACGACGCCCCGGCCGAGACGCCCCGTCGGCGTCGGCTTCGCGGCATCGTAACGCGCGTAGATGTCAGAAAAACACCTCTCGGGCAGCCGTTATCGAACCGAGGCAAACGGCACTTGAACTCGATCTACCAAGCCCTGGGCCCCTTTGTTGCGGGGCGGATACGAATGGCCTGCGGATGTGTTGCGCGGACGGCCCCCGCGTGCGTGCGGGGGACGTCCGGGCAGTGCGGCGAGGGGCCTGCTCACACGTCGGGCGACGCCATCAGCGCGGCCGCGGTGAAGAGCTCGACGCCGATGGTGATGGCGTTCTCGTCGGCGTCGAAGTCGCCCTGGTGCAGGTCGCGCACGGTCCGCTCGCCGGGGCGGCGGACACCGAGGCGGGCCATGGCGCCGGGCACGTGCTCCAGGTACCAGGAGAAGTCCTCCCCGCCCAGGCTCTGCTCGGTGCCCTCCACCGAGTCCAGCCCGCAGCGGGTGACCATCGCGCGGCGCAGCAGCTCGGCGGAGTCGCGGTCGTTGACGACCGGCGGCACCCCGCGCACATAGGTGATCTCCGACTTGGCGCCGTGCAGGGCGGCCACCTCGTCGATGGCGGCGTGCACGATGTCGGGCGCGTCCCGCCAGGCGTCGAGGTCCAGGCAGCGGACGGTGCCGGAGAGTTCGGCGTGCTGCGGGATGACGTTGGGCGCGTGGCCCGACTCGATACGGCCCCAGGTCAGCGCGAGGCCGCTGCGGGTGTCGACGCGGCGGGCGATGACCGCGGGCACGTCGGTGGCGACCCGGGCGGCGGCCGTGACCAGGTCGGTGGTCAGGTGCGGGCGGGCGGTGTGGCCGCCGGGGCCGTCCAGGGCGACGTCGAGGCGGTCGCAGGCGCTGGTGATCGGGCCGTGCCTCAGGCCGATCTTGCCGCACTCCACCCGGGGGTCGCAGTGCAGGGCGAGGATGCGGCCGACGCCCTCCAGGGCGTTGTCGGCGATGGCGGTCAGGGCACCGCCGGGGAGCTGCTCCTCGGCGGGCTGGAAGATGAGCCGCACCGGGCGGGACAGCAGCCCCTTGGCGTGCAGGTCGGCGAGGACCAGGCCGGCGCCGAGCACCACGGTGGTGTGCACGTCGTGGCCGCAGGCGTGGGCGCGGTCGGGCACGGTGGACCGGTACGCGCAGTCCTTGGTGTCCGGGATGGGCAGCGCGTCGATGTCGGCGCGCAGCGCCAGCAGCGGTACGTCGGAGCGCTCGCCCTCCACGTGCCCGATGTCGCAGATGAGCCCGGTTCCGGTGATCAGGACGCGGGGCTTGAGCCCGGCCCGCTCCAGCCGCTCCTTGATGGCGGCGGTCGTACGGAACTCCTGGTTGCCCAGCTCGGGGTGCATGTGCAAGTCGCGGCGGAAGGCCACGAGTTCGGCGTGCAGTGATTCGCTGAGCGCGCCGGGGAGCACAGCACCGGGGAGGTCGGCAACGGTCTCTCGGGTCATCAATCGGTTCACCCTCTGAAGGGTAGGACGCCCGGACGGTCAACTGACCCTCGATCAACAAAAGTTCAGCCCTGGAGAGGGAAGAAAATCTGACCGGCGGACGCATGGCGGCGGACTGGGGTGGGTAAAACCTTTCTTTCTCCTTCCACGGATACCACGCCTCCCGCTCTCGCGCTCGGTTTGTCCAGGGACCGGACCCGTGCGGCCGAGCGGCGCCGGTAGGGTGCGGCGGCGTGACCGACACCGCAGCGGACTTCCTGCACACCACCCGCTCGTCCTACGACGCGATCGCCGAGGACTATGCCGAACGGTTCCCCTCGGGCCTCGCCCACCCCCTGGACCGCTCCCTGATCAGCGCTTTCGCCGAGCTGGTCAAGGACAACGGCCCGGCCCCGGTGGCCGACCTGGGCAGCGGGCCGGGGCATGTCACCGCGCTGCTGGACGGCCTCGGCGTGCCGGTGTTCGGGGTGGACCTCTCCCCCGCGATGGTGACCCTGGCCCGCGGGGCCCACCCGCACCTGCGCTTCCACGTCGGCTCGATGACCGCCCTGGACCTCCCGGACACCACCCTGGGCGGCATCCTCGCCCTCTACTCCACGATCCACGTGCCCGACGACGCGCTGCCCAGGGCGTTCGCCGAGTTCCACCGCACGCTGCGGCCCGGCGCGCCCGTCCTGCTGGCCTTCCAGACCGGTGACGCCGGCCATATGCACCTGACGGAACGCTTCGGCCACGAGATCGACCTCGACTACCACTTCCGCGCCCCGGCCACCGTCGCCGCCGCGCTCACGGCGGCGGGCCTCGGCCTGGTCGCGTCGGTGGTACGGGAGCCACAGGGCACGGAGTCCCGCGCCCGGGGGTTCGTACTGGCGCGCAAGGGCTGAGGTCTCGGGGGCCGAGGGCTGGGGGCCCGTACTCAGTTCCCCGGGGTCACCGTCGTCAGGTGGTGGGTGTTCCGGGCCGTGCCCGTCACGCCGGACAGGAAGCCCTGGGCCCGGGGGGAGGCGTGGGCGGTGAGCCAGGCGGGGTCGATGTCGCAGACCGCCACCCGGACACCGGTGCCCCGCAGGGCCAGGGGGAGGGTGTGGACGACCGTCGAGGGGAAGCTGAGCACGGCGGCGCCGATGGGGCCCCGGCGGGCGATCAGCTCCAGGGGGAGGTCGGGGCGGACGATCTCCAGGCCGGTCCCGGTGGCCAGGCGGTGCAGTTTCGCGGTGCTCTCGCGGCGGTGGGCGAAATAGCGGGTGGCGCCGTGGGCGACGGCCAGGGCGGCCACGGCCGCGAGGTAGCGGTCGGCGTCGACCACGCCGGTCTCCACCAGGGAGGTGCCGACGATGTCGGCGCTCCGGGTGACGCGCGGCGGGCCGAAGCGGGCGCGGGTCCAGGCGAAGTCGTTGACGGTGACCGTGACACCGTCCGGGGCCTCGGTCACCGGCATCGCGGAGAAGACCTCCACGCGCCGGCCGCCGCTCGGGCTGAGGCGGCGCCGGGCGGTGGCGGCGACCGGGGCGAACAGCAGGTCGCGGGGGCCGGGCGTGCCGCCCTTGCGGTGCCAGCGCACCAGACGCTCGCCGCGGGCGAGCTGGGCGACGAACTCCATGGTGGCGGTGCCGTCGTCCACCACGACCAGCTCGGGCGCGCCGGTGACGGTCAGCAGGAGCTGCACGTACCGGGAGAAGGGATCGCCCATGACGATCCGCCCGGCCCGCCTGAGCGCCCCGGCCAGCGCGCCGACGGTGCGGAACGGCGCGGTCGCCCCGCCCCGCGCCTCCTCCCAGCGCACGTCGTACCCCTCGTCCCGGGCCAGGTCGGCCATGCGGCGCAGCTGGCCCCGGGTCATGGGGTCGGTGGGGGCCAGCACGACGAGCGTCAGCTCCGCCCCGGCCCCCTCGCGCGCGGGCACCCCGCCCGCGTGGGCCCACTCCAGTACGTTCAGCAGTTGCACCGGGCTCTCCACGAAGGCGAGCGTGCGGGCAGCGGGGCCGGGATGTCCGGCGCGAGGGCTCATGGGGGTGCGACCGTCCCGTCGTAGAGCAGTCGGGTGTGCGGGGTCAGACCGCGACCGGCTCGCCCGCGGCGGCGGCGATCTCCGCCTCGGCGACCACGCCGGAGACCCGGCGCAGCTTCTTCATCGGGCCCAGCTCGGAGTCGTAGACCTTCTTGACGCCGTCGCCGAGGGACGCCTCGATGGCGCGGATGTCGCGGACGAGGCGGACCAGGCCCTGCGGCTCGACGGAGGCGGCCTGGTCGGAGCCCCACATGGCGCGGTCGAGGGTGATGTGGCGCTCGACGAAGACGGCGCCCAGCGCGACGGCGGCCAGCGTGGTCTGCAGGCCGGTCTCGTGGCCGGAGTAGCCGATCGGGACGTTCGGGTACTCCTTCTCCAGCGTGTTGATCACGCGGAGGTTCAGCTCCTCGGCCTGCGCCGGGTAGGTGGAGGTGGCGTGGCACATCAGGATGTTGTCGCTGCCCAGCACCTCGACCGCGTGCCGGATCTGGCGCGGGGTCGACATGCCGGTGGAGAGGATCACCGTGCGGCCGGTGGCGCGCAGGGCGCGCAGCAGCTCGTCGTCGGTGAGGGAGGCGGAGGCCACCTTGTGGGCGGGGACGTCGAACTTCTCCAGGAAGGCGACGGCCTCGGTGTCCCACGGGGAGGCGAACCAGTCGATCCCCTTCTCCCGGCAGTACGCGTCGATCTGGCGGTACTCGTCCTCGCCGAACTCCACGCGGTGGCGGTAGTCGATGTAGGTCATGCGGCCCCAGGGGGTGTCGCGCTCGATGTCCCACTGGTCGCGCGGGGTGCAGATCTCCGGGGTGCGCTTCTGGAACTTCACGGCGTCGCAGCCGGCCTCGGCGGCGGCGTCGATCAGCTTGAAGGCGTTCTCCAGCTCACCGTTGTGGTTGATGCCGATCTCGCCGGTGACGTAGACCGGGCGGCCGGGGCCGGCCTCGCGCGAACCGAAGCTGCGGATGCGGGAGTTGGTGCTCATGAGGGGGTTCCTTACTTGCTGTGGGAGGTGGGGAGGGGGTCGGGAAGGGTGTCGAGGGAGGGCCCGAGGAGCCAGCCCGCGATCTCCCGCACGGCACCGCGGCCGCCGGGGACGGTGGTGACGGCGCGGGCGGCGCCGCGTACGGCGTCGTGGGCGTCGGCGACCGCGACGGGCCAGCCGACGAGGGCGAGGCAGGGCAGGTCGTTGACGTCGTTGCCCGCGTAGAGCACCCGCTCGGGGGCGATGCCCTGCTCCTCGCACCACTGCTTGAGGGCGATGTCCTTGCGGTCGATGCCGTGCAGCACCGGAAGGCTGAGCTTGCGGGCGCGGGCGGCGACGACGGGATTCCGCTCGGTGGACAGGATCAGCGTCGGCACCCCGGCGCGGCGCAGCGCGGCGATGCCGAGCCCGTCGCCCCGGTGCACGGAGACGAACTCCCGTCCGTCGGTGTCGATCAGCACCCGGTCGTCGGTCTGGGTGCCGTCGAAGTCGAGGACGACCGCGTCGACGTCGGCCAGCGTGGGCAGCGCGCCCGCCGGGGCGGTGTCGAGCAGCGGGGCCAGGGCGCGGGCGCGGGCCAGGTCGTGCGGGTCGTCGATCTCCAGCACGCGGGCGGGATCGGTGCGCACGAGTTCGGTGCGGCCGAAGAAGCGGTGCCGGTGGGCGCGGAAGCCGGCGGCGTCCATCGCGTAGGCGGCGCCGGTCTCCAGCAGGTCCTGGGGGCGGTCCTGGCGGCGGGGGCGTACGGCCTTGTCGTGGTTGACGCCGAAGCCGCCCGACACGCCGGGCTCGCTGGGGCCGGCGGGCTCGTTGGGGGCGCCGTCCCGCCAGACGAAGCCGTGGAAGGGGGCGACGGTGACGGCGGTGTCCGCGCCGTGCAGGGTGACCGCCTCGGCGACCCGGCCGATGTCGTCGGCGAGCAGGAAGGGGCTGGTGCACTGCACGAGCAGCACCACGTCGGCACTGGCCCGGGCGCGCTCCTCGAAGGCGTCCAGCGCGTGCAGGACGGCGGCCTCGGAGGTGGCGGTGTCCCCGGCGATGGCGGCGGGCCGGGTGACGACCTCGGCGCCGGCCGCGCGGGCGGCCGCCGCGACGGCCGGGTCGTCGGTGGAGACGACCACGTCGGTGACGGCGCGGGCGGCCAGGCAGGCGCCCACCGCGCGGGCCACGAGCGGGACGCCTCCCACGGGGGCCAGGTTCTTGGCGGGCACCCCCTTGGAGCCGCCGCGCGCCGGGATCACGGCGAGCACCCGGCGCGGCGGGTCGCCCGGATCGGCGGGCCAGTGGGTCATGGGGTCAGCTCCTTGGGAGGAAGAGGGTGCGGTGGTCACAGCTCGCCCATCCGCCGGATCACCGGGGCGACCCGCTGGACGCCGTGCCGGTAGGCGCCGCGGGCGGCGCGGCGCACGACCTGCCGGACGGCTCCCGGCGCCTTGTCGGCGGCGGGCGCGCCGGGCAGCGGTGCGCCGTCGGGGCCGAGGTGGTGGCGGGCGAGGATGCCGGGCAGATAGCCGGGCGCGGTCTCACGGGTGTAGTAGGGGGCGAGGGGCGGCAGGCCGCCGGGCCGCGCGAGCAGCGCGGTGATGCGCGCGCGGGCCGCGTCGAAGGCGTTCTCGTACGAGCCGTCGGCGGCGACCCCCTGCCGGGCCAGCCATTGATCGTCCGGCGCCGGGAGGTGGCCGGCGTCGAGCTGGTCCCAGGAGGCGAGGCACCCGGAGCCGGTGAAGTGGTGGTTGCCGAGCGCCTCGCGCACTCCGAGGTCGGTGAGGACGGCCGTCGGGACCCGCCGGTGCAGGGCTTCGAGGGCGGCCGTGGAGCTGACCGTCACCAGCAGGTCGGTGCGGTCGAGCACTTCGCCCATGTGCCCGTACACGAGGCGGAAGTTGGCGGGCAGGTCCCTGCCCTGCGCCAGCTTCTGGTACGGCAGTTCCTCGATGTGGGTGGTGTGTTCGCCCGGCTTGGAGCGCAGCTTGAGCAGCACCTCGCGTTCGGGGTGCGCGCGGGCGTGCCCGATGAGCCGGTCGAGCAGGTAGGCGCGGTCCTCGCGGCGGTCCGGGACGGAGGGCTGGGCGGCGAACACCACCGTGCGGGGCTCGTACGGGCCGGTGTAGGGCGCCCCGCCGAGGAACGGCAGCGCGACCTCGGTCACCGCGGAGGCGTCGGCGCCCACCCCCTCGTACACGGCCCGGAACCGGTCCGCGTCGTGGGCGGAGTTGGCCAGGACCAGGTCCGCGCCGTGGCGCAGGAGCAGCCCGTCGGCGAGCTTCTCGTAGACGACGCCGACATAGCCGGTGACGACCACGGGACGCCTGCCCGGGCCCTGGCCGTGGCGCAGCCCGTGCAGCATCGCCTGCACACCGCCGCCGACCAGCGCGAGCACGAGGAGGTCGTAGGGCTCCTCGCTCACGGCGCGCAGGAACTCGACGCCGGTCACCTCGCGCAGGGAGTCGGCGCGTACGCCCACTTCGCCGAGCTGGCGGGCGGTCGGGGTGGCTCGTCCGCGCAGGAGGTGGCCGTCGAGCCGGACACCGGCGCCGGCGGGGGCGAGGCGGCGCGCGGTGAGCGCGCCCCACTTCCACCGGGTGTCGGAATCCGCGAGGACGGCGATCCTGAGGGACTTCGTTGCACTTGCTGGCACGCCGGAGACGCTAGGAAGCCATTCGTAGGTCCCGCCCAACCAGAACTCAACAAATGGTTAACAGCACATCGACGCTTGGGGATTCGGGCCCGGAACTGCCGTGCCGGAAACCCGGTTCACGGCTTCGCCACACGTCGTTCACCCGGTATCAAGGCGTGCGTCGACGCGAATGCCGGGCCCCGCCCTAACGTCCTCGGCGTGGTCAAGCTCTCGGTCATCGTGCCGTTCTACAACGTGCAGCAATACGCGCCGGACACATTGAGGAGTCTTCGTGCGAACGCGCGGGACGATTACGAGTTCATTCTCGTGGACGACTGTTCCCGCGACGGGACGCCGGGTGTTCTCGAACGCGCCGGGCGCGAACTGCCGGGCGCGGTCCTGGTCCGGCACGAGCGCAACGGCGGACTGGCGACCGCCCGCAACACCGGGATCGACCGGGCGCGCGGCGAGTACCTGACGTTCCTCGACGGGGACGACTGGCTCGCCCCGGGCTACTACGACCGGCTGGTCGCGCACATGGACGACCTGGGCTGCGACTTCCTGCGCACCGACCACGTCCAGTGCACCGCGCGGGCCCGGTCCGTGCACCGGGTGCCGCACGGGCGGCGCGGTGTCGTCCTGGACCCGAGGGCGGCCATCCTGCCCGCCGACCGGTCCACGTCGGTGGACTACGCGTACGCCTGGGCCGGGATCTACCACCGGCGGCTCGCCGAACGCGGGCTGCTGCACTTCACGGACGGGCTGCGCACGGCGGAGGACCGGCCGTGGATCTGGCGGCTGCACCGGGAGGCGGAATCCTTCGCCGTCATCGGGCTGCTCGGCGTTTTCTACCGGCGCGGGGTCGCCTCCTCGCTGACCCAGATCGGCGATGTGCGCCAGCTCGATTTCCTGCGCGCGTTCGACCAGGTCATAGCGGAGACGGCCGCCGACCGGGACGCGGAAGAACTGCTGCCGAAAGCCGTGCGCACCTATTGCGCGATCATTTCCCACCATCTGGGAAGCATCGAAAGGTTCGAGGCCCCGGTGGCACGGAAACTGAAATCCCTGAGCGCGGCCGCGCTGCGGCGCATGCCGCAGGACGTGCTGAACGAGGCACTGGACTCCATGGACCTCGAACGCGCCGGACGCCTGCGCCGGCTGCGCCGCCGCCCCTCCCCCGCCGGGGCCGCCGCGTGACCACCCAGATCTTCCAGGCGTCCACGCTGTACGGCGTCGCCACGCTGGCCGCCGCCCTCGACTCAGGCTGCTTCCCTCCCGCCGACCGGCGCGTGCTGCTGGTCTGCAACAACGCGGCGACCCCGGAGACCACACCGGCGCTGGACGAGATGCCCGGCTTCGAGCGGCTGCGCGACCGCTTCGACGACGTGCTGTCGTACAACGCGGCCATCCACCCCTTCCACCCCGGCGGCTGGCTGCCCCGCGTGGACGACATGCCGCTGTGGCAGCGGTACTTCCGCCACGAGTGGGAACTGGGCGACGACCATGTGGAGCTGGCGGTCGAGTCGATCCAGGTCAACCCGTCGCTGGCGCTGGCGCAGATCTTCACCGGCGCCCCGGTCACGGTCTACGCCGACGGCCTGATGAGCTACGGCCCCACCCGCAACAAGATCGACCCGCTGGTCGGGACCCGCGTGGACCGGCTGCTCCACCTCGACCTGGTGCCGGGCCTGGAACCCCTGCTGCTCACCGAGTTCGGGGTCCCGGCCGAGATCGTGCCCTCGGCCGCCTTCACCAAGGTGCTGGCCGAACTGGCGTACACCGCCGACGACGTGCCCCCGGTCGGGGAACCCGCCCTGCTGCTCGGCCAGTACCTGTCCGCGCTGGACATCCTCACCCCGGACGAGGAGGAGGCACTGCACGTCCGGATGCTGCGGGGCGCGGTCGAACTGGGCCACCGCCGCGTGGTGTTCAAGCCGCACCCCACCGCACCGGCCCGCTACGCCCGCACCCTGGAGGAGGAGGCGGAGCGGCTCGGGGCCGACCTCACGGTGCTGGACACCCCGGTGCTGGCCGAGGTGCTGTACCAGCGGACGCGCCCGGCGCTGGTCGTCGGCTGCTTCTCCACCGCCCTGCTGACCGCCGCCACCCTGTACGGCCTGCCGGTGGCGCGGGTCGGCACGGCGACCCTGCTGGAGCGCCTCGCGCCGTACGAGAACAGCAACCGGGTCCCGGTCACCGTGGTCGACGCGCTACTGCCCGAGCTGAGCGACCGGGCGGCCGTCACCGAGGGGCGGCGCGGGACGGAGGTGGCCGAACTCGGCGCGCTGGTACGCGCGGTGGGCTTCGCCATGCAGCCGAAGATCCTGCCCCGGCTGCGCGGCGACGCGGAGAGCTTCCTCGCCCGCCGCCCGGGTCCGGCCACCCTGCGCTATTTCAAGCGCCGCCGGCTGACCGTGCTGGGGCTGCCCGGCGGGGTGCCCGCGCAGCTCGCGTTCATCCCGCGCAACGCCACCGTCCGCCGGGTGGCCCGCCGGGCGCGCGGGCTGCGCCGCACCGCCCGCGGCTGAGCCGCCCGCCGCCGACCGACTCACGCCTAGGACTGCACAGATGACCGCCACGTCACCGCTCGCCCCGGCCCCGTCCCCCAACCTCTCTCAGCCGGTTGCCACCGGGGCGCGGGGGCGGCTGCTCGCCCTGGACGGGCTCCGGCTCGTGGCCGCGCTGATGGTGTGCCTGTACCACTACGCCGGGCGCGGCGGCACGATCTCGGAGTCCTGGCACCAGAGCCCGTCCGAGGTCTTCCCCCGCCTGTCCCAGATCGCCCCCTACGGCTGTCTGGGCGTGCAGTTCTTCTTCGTGATCAGCGGTTTCGTGATCTGCATGAGCGGCTGGGGCCGCACCCTCGGCGACTTCTTCCGCTCCCGCGTGGCCCGGTTGTACCCCGCGTACTGGGTGGCACTGGTGCTGGTCACCGGGGCGGCCTGCGTACTGCCGGTGGTGGTGCGCCCGGTCCGGGTGGACGAGTTCCTGGTCAACCTGACCATGCTCCAGCAGCCGATGGGGGCCTCCCGGGTGCTGGGCGTGTGCTGGACGCTGTGGGCGGAGGTCCGGTTCTACGCGCTGTTCGCCCTGTTCGTGGTGTGGCGCGGGGCGACCTACCGGCGGGTGGTGCTGTTCGCCTCCGTCTGGACGCTGGCCGCCGCGATCTCCACCACCTCCGGCAACGCCCTCACCGACGCCGTGGTCATGCCGGAGTACGCGCCGTTCTTCATCGGCGGACTCGCGCTGTACCTGGTCCACCGCTTCGGGAGCGGTCCGCTGCCGTGGGGCCTGGTGGCGATGTCCTGGCTGCTCGGGCAGAGCGCCGCCGTGCGCGGGCTGTGGCATCCAGGGGCGCAGGGCGACTTCACCCGGCATCCGGTGGTGATCGTCGCGGTGGTCACGCTGGCCTTCGCCTCGGTGGCGGCGGTCGCGCTGGGGTGGACCCGGTGGGCGTCCTGGCCCTGGCTGGTGACGGCGGGTGCGCTGACGTACCCGTTCTACCTGGTGCACGAGCACCTGGGCTGGTTCGCCGTACGGGTGCTGCACCGGGGGCTGGGGCTCGCGCCCTGGCCGACGCTGGGGCTGACGGTGGCGGGGATGCTGGTGCTGGCGTGGCTGCTGCACCGGTTCGTGGAGAAGCCGCTGGGGCCCCGGCTGCGCCGGGCGCTCAAGAGCTGAGGTCAGCGGATGCCGTACGTCGCCTCGATCCCGGCCACGACCAGCCCGAGCCCCTCCTCGAACTGCTCGTCGTAGCCCTCGAAGAGCAGCTTCCCCGCCTCGGCGGCGAGCGGGAACTCGGCCATGCGGCGGGCGCGTTCCCCGATGTCGTACCCCTCGCGCCGCTCGCCGGGCAGCGGCCGTACGCCCTGCTCCTCGGTGACGAAGCCGATGGTGTACATGTTCGCCGTGCGCATCGCCTGCACGGCCTGGGCCAGGGTGAAGCCGGCGCCGGTGAGGACGCGGAGGTGGTCCTCCATCGCGGGGGCGTGCTCGGTGCCGGTGAAGCGGGAGCCGCTGAAGACCTTGGCGCCGTCGCGGTAGCCGGTGAGCGCGTCGCGCAGGCCCCGGCAGGCCGCCAGCAGCCGGTCCTGCCAGCTGTCGGCGGGGTCGAGCACCACGTCGGCCGCCATCCGCCGGTACATCTCGGTCGCCATCTCGTCGAGCAGCGCCTGCTTGTCCTTGAAGTGCCAGTACAGCGCGGGTGCCTTGACGTCCAGCTCGCGGGCGATGGCGCGCAGGGTCAGCCCGTCCAGGCCGGTCTCGTTCAGCAGCCGCAGCGCGGTGTCGGCGACCTTGCGGCGGTCGAGGGGGGCGCGTCGTTCCGTACTCACGCTTGACAGCTTAACAACGTTAAGGGCACGCTCCTGAGGGACAGCACTTAACAACGTTAAGGAGATCTGCGATGAATACCCCGATGGATGCGGATGTGGACGTGCTGGTGGTGGGGGCCGGTCCGACCGGGCTGACCCTCGGGGTGGACCTCGCCCGGCGCGGGGTGGACGCGCTGGTGGTGGAGCGGGCCGGCGCGCTGTTCCCCGGCTCTCGCGGCAAGGGCGTCCAGCCGCGCACCCAGGAGGTCTTCGACGACCTCGGCGTGCTGGACGCGATCCGCGCGGCCGGAGGCCCGTACCCGCCCCGGATGATCTGGCGGGACGGCGAACAGGTCGGCGTGCAAACGATGTTCGAGCCGGTGGAGGCGACCGAGGGCGCTCCTCACACCGACCCGCTGATGGTCGCCCAGTGGCGCACGCAGGAGGTGCTGCACGCCCGGCTGACGGAACTCGGCGGCCGGGTCGCCTTCGTCCGCGAACTGACCGGCCTGGAGCAGGACGCCGAGGGCGTGACGGCGCGGTTCGCGGACGGTACGGCGGTCCGCGCCCGGTATCTGGTGGCGGCCGACGGGGGCCGCTCGGCGGTGCGGCGCGCGGTGGGCGTCGGCATGACCGGGGAGACGGTCGACCCGAGCCCGTTCCTCGTCGCCGACGTACGGGTGTGCGGGCTGGACCGGGAGTACTGGCACGCCTTCCCCGGCGAGGACGGCACCGGCCTGATGCTGTGCCCGCTGGCCGGTACCGACGACTTCCAGCTCGCCGCGCGCCTGCCCGAGGGCGCGAGCGCGGACCTCTCCCTGGAGGGCCTGCGCAAGCTGGTCGGCGCCGGGACGCATCTGGACCCCGAGGACGTGACCGAGGTGCGCTGGGCCTCGGAGTTCCGGCCGCGGGCCGCGCTCGCGGACCGGTTCCGGGCGGGCCGGGTGTTCCTCGCCGGGGACGCGGCCCACGTCCACTCCCCGGCGGGCGGACAGGGCCTGAACACCAGCGTCCAGGACGCCTACAACCTGGGCTGGAAGCTGGGCGCGGTACTGCGCGACGGCGCCCCGGACGCCCTGCTGGACACCTACGAGGAGGAGCGCCGGGCGGTAGCCGCCGCGATGCTGGACCTCTCGACGGGCGTGCACCGGGGCGAGATCCAGCGGGGGAAGGCCACGGTCCAGCTCGGCCTGGGATACCCGGACTCCACCCTGAGCGAGGACACCCGGCCGGAGCCCACGGGCGTCCGCGCGGGCGACCGCGCCCCGGACGCCACGGTGGACGGCGTCCGCCTCTTCGACGCCTTCCGGGGCCCGCACTGGACCCTGCTGGGCGCCGAGCACCCCGGCATACGCTCGCTGCCCGCCGCGTACGGCCCCGGCGTGTTCCTGGTCCGCCCGGACGGATACGTGGGCTGGGCGGGCGACTCGGCCGAGGGCCTGGACGGCTACCTCACCCGTGTCGGCCTGGGCTGAACTACCCGGCCGCCAGCGACAGCTTCACCGCGAAGCCGAGGAAGAGCACCCCGGCCGCGGAGGTGGCCGTCGCCGAGAGCCGCCTGCGGCGGCGGAACGCGGCGGCCAGCTTGGTGCCGCTGAAGATCAGGGCGCTGAGGTAGAGGAAGCTGGCGATCTGGGCGAAGGCGCCGAGGACGACGAAGGACAGCGCGGGGTAGGCGTAGCCCGGATCGACGAACTGGACGAAGAAGGCCACGAAGAAAAGAATCGCCTTGGGGTTGAACAGGCTGACCACCAGCGCCCGCCGGAACGGCCGCTCGGCCTCCGGCGTCTCCTCGACGGCCTCCGCCACGACCGCCTCACGCCGGGTCCGCCACATCTGCCAGGCGGCTCGCAGCATCCCGACCGCCATCCAGGTCAGATAGCCCGCCCCGGCGTACTTCACGATCCCGAACAGCACGGCGTTGGCCTGCAACAGCGAGGCCACCCCGGCCGCGGACAACGTCATCAGCACGGTGTCCCCGCACCACACCCCGGCCGCCGCCGTGTACCCCGGCCTGATCCCCTTACGGGCGGCCACGGACAGCACGTACAGGGAGTTGGGCCCCGGAAGAAGAACGATGAGCAGCAGCCCGGCCAGGTAGGCGGGGAGATCGATGACGCCGAACATGAGAGCGAGTGTCGCATGCGCGGCGGCCACGGCTTGAGTCTGTCCAAACGCCGGACTCTGCGACTGCCCGGTGCCTACATTGAGTGCTCGGTCGGTGCGGTGCCAGGGGACGAACGGGGCGGTGCGAGGCGTGGGGTCGGTTGAGGATGGGCCTGCCCGGGCCCTTGAGCGCATTCAGGAATGCCGGGAGACAGGAGCGACCGAACTCGATCTCGCCAACCTGCGGCTGCGGTCGATACCAGCGGGGTTGGCCGACCTGACCCACCTCAGCGAATTGGATCTCGGCAACAACGAATTACGCGAGCTGCCTGAATGGCTCGGCGATCTTTCCGGACTCACCAGGCTGCTGCTCAACAGGAACCGCCTTCGCACCGTACCCGAATCCATCGGCAGACTGACGTGGCTCCAGGAACTGGACCTGGACTACAACCATCTGAATGCACTTCCGGACAGCCTGGGCAGCCTGATCAGGCTGAACACCCTCAGGCTCTACCGCAACAGGCTGACCGCCCTTCCAGACACTCTGCACAACCTCACCTCGCTCAAAGAACTACCACTCGGCTTCAACGCGTTGAGTTCCCTGCCCGACTGGTTTCCCAGGCTCACCGGTCTCACTGACGTGTGGCTCGAAGGCAACAGGCTTAGCGCGCTGCCCGAGGACATCGGCCGTTTGAGGTCACTGGAGTGGCTGTCGTTGTCCGGGAACGAACTGACTGAGCTGCCCACAAGCCTCGCCAACCTCAGCCGCCTGGGCAGCCTCAGCCTCGACGGAAACCCATTGTCCAGCCCGCCTCCCGAAGTAGTGGCCGCCGGAGCCCGCGCAGTGGTCACCTTCCTCGCCGCGACCCAGGAGGACTCCGTCCGCCAGTGGTCCTCCAAAGTCGTCGTGGTCGGCGAGGGCCGGGTCGGGAAGACCTCGCTGCTGCGTGCCCTGCGCGGGGAGGACCACAATCCGAACGAGGACAGCACGCACGGGCTGACCGTCGGCTCCCTGGACATGCCCCATCCGCATCCGCCCGCCGGCGAGCGCGTGGACATGCGGCTGAGCACCTGGGACTTCGGGGGCCAGGAGATCTACCACGCCACCCACCAGTTCTTCCTCACCGACCGCTCCCTCTTCCTCCTGCTGTGGGAC
This sequence comes from Streptomyces sp. NPDC046860, assembly GCF_040645115.1. Taxonomy (NCBI): domain Bacteria; kingdom Bacillati; phylum Actinomycetota; class Actinomycetes; order Kitasatosporales; family Streptomycetaceae; genus Streptomyces; species Streptomyces sp. NPDC046860. The sequence continues at coordinate 39,651 of NZ_JBEYXQ010000010.1, forward strand.
GCGCAGATCGGCTGGGAGGGCAGCAAGCTGCACTACTGGCTCGACATGATCAAGGCCAGGGCCCCGCACGCCCCCGTCGTGCTGGTCGCCACCCACCTCGGCCCACGCCCCCCGGACCTGCCGCTGGACGAGCTGCGGGAAACGTATCCGGGGCTGATCGTGGAGAGCCTGAGCGCGGACAGTGCGAGCGGTGAGGGCGTGGAGGAGGTGCGCGAGGTCATCCGGCAGCAGGTGGCCCGGCTCCCCCTCATGGGCGTGACCTGGCCCCGCACCTGGCTGCGCGCCGCGGACGCCGTACGGGCGGCCGAGGACAAGCACATCACCCCCGAGGCGCTGGGCGGCCTGCTGGCGGAAGCCGGTGTCCGGGAACCGTCCCACCAGGCGTCGCTGACCGCCGCCCTGCACAGCCTCGGCGACCTCCTGCACTATCCGGACGACGAGGAGCTGTGCGATCTCGTCGTCCTGCGTCCCCAGTGGCTGACGGCCTACATCAGCCGCGTGCTGGACTCCGAGGACGTGCTCAACGAGGGCGGCCTGTTCCGGCACAGCTTCGGCAACACGCTCTGGCAGGACGTCGAGCGGTCGATGCGGCGGCACCTGATCCGGATGATGGAGAACTTCGACCTCTCGTACCGGACCGAGGACCGGAAGGCGAGCCTCGTGGTGGAACTGCTGCCGTGGAACGCCCCCTCCTACCAGGAGGACTGGAACTCCCCGGAGCGGCTGGAGCAGCGCGAGCTGCGGCTCAAGTACCGCCTGCACACGGTCCCGCCCGGCATCCCCACCTGGTTCATCGCCCGCGAGCACCGGTTCTCCACCCCCGTGCGCTGGCGCTCCGGCGCCCTGCTGAAGCATCCGGACGGCGTGCACGCCGCGCTGATCACCGTGGACCGGCACGCCAAGACCGCCGAGCTGCGCGTGCGGGGTTCGTACCCCCACGACTTCTTCGCGGTGCTCAAGGACGGCTTCGAGCAGACCCTCCAGCGCTATCCCGGCCTCGACATCACCCGTCTCGTGCCGTGTCCCCACCGCGGCGAGGACGGCACCGCCTGCCGTCACGAGTTCCGGCACGAGCAGTTGCGCGCGCGGCTGGACCGCCGTCCCCCGCTGGAGACCATCGAGTGTCCCGAGCATCTGGAGGAGGTCGAGGTCGCGTATCTGCTCCAGGGCATCGAGCGGCCGGCCGCCGACCAGATGGCCGGCCAGGTGCTGGAACGGCTCGACCGGCTGGAGATCGCCGGGCAGCGACGGCACGACGAGGTGCGCGGCGGCATCGAGCAGGCCCGTGCCGAGGTCTCGGCCATGGTGGCGGAGCAACAGCGCGGCTTCCTCGACGTGCTCCGTCGCGAACAGAGCCGGGCGGAGGCGGTCTGCCCGAGCGTGGTGTGGGTGCGGCGCGTGTCGCGCCGGGAGGCGGGCCACCGGTTCCGGCCGGGTGACGTCTTCCATCTGCACCTGTGCTGCGAGGCCCCCGGCGAATGGCACCTGCTGGAGGGGGTGGAGCCGTACGAGCTGCCCGCGAACTCGGAGTTCACGAACACGGTGCTGCCGTACGTGCATCACACGCTCAAGGTGCTGAAGTACGTCGTCCCCGTCTTCGGCGCCGCGCTCGGTACGGCCTCCGAGGACCTGAGCAAGGTGATGAAGGACGACCTGGAGCTCATGAAGGCTCTGCTGGACGGGCTGCCCGACGAGACCCGCAGGCAGCTCAGCGACCGGGAGTCGCGTTCGACGGTGATCGCGAACGACCATGCCGAGTACCGGGAGATGTTCGCCCTGCTCAAGCAGCTCGACCCGGAGGAGCGCTGGGGCGGGCTGAACAAGGTAACGACGCCCGAGGGGCCGACCTACTGGCTGTGCGCCGAGCACGCCCGCTTCTACCGGCAGGGGGGCCTCGGCGTGGGCACCGGCCGGGAGACGGTCGCGCTGCCCGCGCAGACGAGCGGCACATCCGCGCTGCCCGCACCGGGAGGTCAGAACGCGTCCACCGGCTGATACGTCCCCCACACCGAGCGGAGCGTGTCGCAGATCTCGCCCAGTGTCGCTCGGGCGCGCAGGGCGCGTTTCATGGGTGGGAGGACGTTGGACGTGCCCTCGGCGGCCTCGCGGAGGGCGAGCAGGGCCGTGTCGGTGGTGCGGGGGTCGCGGTGGGCGCGCAGGCGGGCCAGGCGGTCGCGCTGCTGGGTCTCCAGCGCGGGGTCGACGCGGAGGGGGGTGCAGGGCTCCTCCTCGTCCAGGCGGAAGCGGTTCACGCCGACCACCACCCGCTCCCCGGACTCGGTCTCGCGGGTGATCCGGTACGCGTTCCGCTCGATCTCGCCCTTCTGGAAGCCGAGTTCGATGGCCGCCTCCGCGCCGCCCAGCTCCTCGACCCGGCGCAGCAGCTCCAGCGCGGCCCGCTCCACGTCGTCGGTGAGCCGTTCCACCGCGTACGAGCCGGCGAAGGGGTCGACGGTCGCGGTCAGGTCGGTCTCGTGGGCCAGGACCTGCTGGGTGCGCAGGGCGAGGCGGGCGCTCGTGCCGGTGGGGAGGGCGATGGCCTCGTCGAAGGCGTTGGTGTGCAGGGACTGGGTGCCGCCCAGGACCGCGGCGAGCGCCTGCACGGCCACCCGGACCAGGTTCACCTCAGGCTGCTGCGCGGTGAGCTGGACGCCCGCCGTCTGGGTGTGGAAGCGCAGCATGCACGACCTGGGGTCGCGCGCCCCGAACTCCTCCCGCATGATCCGCGCCCACATCCGGCGCGCGGCACGGAACTTGGCGACCTCCTCCAGCAGGGTCGTACGCGCCACGAAGAAGAAGGACAGGCGCGGTGCGAAGTCGTCCACCTCCAGGCCGGCCGCGAGGGCGGCGCGGACGTAGGCGATGGCGTCGGCCAGCGTGAAGGCGATCTCCTGCGCGGGCGAGGCTCCGGCCTCGGCCATGTGGTAGCCGGAGATGGAGATGGTGTTCCAGCGGGGCAGCTCGCGCGCGCAGTACGCGAAGAGGTCGGAGGTGAGCCGGAGCGAGGGGCGGGGCGGGAAGATGTAGGTGCCGCGCGCGATGTACTCCTTGAGGATGTCGTTCTGGACGGTGCCGGTGAGACGGTCGCCCGGTATGCCGCGTTCCTCGGCCACCAGCTCGTACAGGAGCAGCAGTACGGCCGCCGGGGCGTTGATCGTCATCGAGGTGGAGACCCGGTCCAGCGGGATGCCGTCGAACACTTCCCGCATGTCCTCGACCGAGTCGACCGCCACGCCGACCCGGCCGACCTCGCCGTGCGCGAGGGGCGCGTCGGAGTCGTGGCCCATCTGGGTCGGCAGGTCGAAGGCGACCGACAGGCCGGTGACCCCGTGGGCGATCAGGTCCCGGTAGCGCGCGTTGGACTCGGCGGCGGTGCCGAAACCGGCGTACTGCCGCATGGTCCAGGGGCGGCCGGTGTACATGGTCGGGTACACGCCGCGGGTGTAGGGGTACGCGCCCGGTTCGCCCAGCTCGGTGGCGGGGTCCCAGCCCGCCAGTGCCCCGGGGCCGTAGACCGGCTCGACCGGCGTGCCCGACTCCGACTCTCGCGCCATGGCCTGCCTCCGGGAGAGGGATGCGCCCCCTCCCACGATGCCCCGTTGTTCGGCGGCGGGCGCGCGGGGGAAGCATCCCCGGCATGAGGATTCCGGGGAGAACCGCCGCCCTGCTCGCCTCGGCCGCCGCCGTCGCGGTGGCGCTCGCGGGGTGCGAGCCGCCCGAGGAGGGGGCCGACGGGAAGCCGCGCTACCCGGTCCGCTTCGACACCCCGTCCGCCCGCCCGCACACCCCGGCGGGCACGCGGGCGCTCTACTCGCGCGGGGACACCGGGGCGGGGGTGCGGGAGCTGCAGGCCCGGCTGCGGCAGGTCCAGTGGCTGTACGACGGCCCGACCGGGGAGTACGACGACCTCACCGAGAAGGCCGTCAGCGGGTTCCAGGGCAAGCGCGGGCTGCCGAGGACCGGACGCACGGACACCGTCACCTGGCAGCGGCTCCTGGCGATGACGCACCGGCCCGGCACGTGGGAGCTGTACCTGATGGGCGGCCAGCCGGCCGCCCCGCCCGACCCGCGCTGCCTGACCGGGCGGGTGCTGTGCGTGAGCAAGACCAGCCGCACCCTGCGCTGGATGATCGACGGCCGCACGCTCACCACCGTCTCGGTCCGCTTCGGCTCGCAGTACACCCCCACCCGCGAGGGTGTGTTCAGCATCTACTGGAAGTCCCGGCACCATGTGTCGACGCTCTACGACTCCCCCATGCCGTACGCCATGTTCTTCAGCGGCGGCCAGGCGATCCACTACTCCTACGACTTCGCGGCGCGCGGCTACGCGGGCGGCTCGCACGGCTGCGTGAACGTCCGGGACGAGGGGGCCATCGCCTCGCTCTTCGCCCAGGTGCGCGACGGCGACCGGGTCGTGGTCTCCAGGTGACGGCGGACCACCGGTCGAGTTGAGGGCGCGGGCGGGACCGGGGGAACGTGTCCCGCCCGCGCCGGTGCACGAGCCTGGAGGTACGGGGGGAACCCCGGCTCAGTGCGACGGCCGATGACCAGTCGGCTCACTCAGTACTGCGCCGCCCGGCGCGGAAACGTCACACCTTTCCGAAACAAATTTTCGGAACTCGCAAAGTCGCAGGTCAGAGGGGATCTGGCGGGCCGAGGGAAGGTTCAGGTGCGTCCGGGGACGCAGCGCATGGCCGTCGCCGCCCCGGCCGTCCCCGCCACTGCCGTCCCCGCTGCCGTCCCGGTCGCCGTTCCCGTCGCCGGAGCCGTCGTCGTGCCCTCCGTGGCCGTGCCCGCCGTCGTCGTCCGCGCCGCCGTCGTGGCCGCGGGTCCCGCCGTCCGTGTCCCGGTCGTCGTGGTCCCGGCCGGAGGCGTCCGACTCGACGGCCGTGAGCAGGGCCCGGCAGTACGAGGGAACCCGCGCCGGACCGCCCGCCAGACCCTCCAGGGTCCGTCTGTTCCGGTCCGCCGGTTCGCGCCCGAGGCGCAGGTCGCGGCAGGCCAGCGCGGCCGCCCACCAGCGGGTGCCGGGACGGCGGGACGGCTCGGCCGAGGCACGCCGGCCGGGGGACGCGGTGCGCTCGCCCGCGCTCCCGCCCCCGGCCTCGGCGCGGGAGTCGTCCGGCGCCGGGGCGCCGGGGGTGGCGTCCGGGGTGGCCGGGGTGGCGGGCGAGGGGGTCGGGGACGCCGGACCGCCGGAGCGGTCCGTGGTCGCGGCGCCGGAGACGGAGGCACCCGGCCGGGGGGTGCCGTGCCCGAACGGCCCGGGCAGCACCCCGCTGCCCGCGGCCACCGCGACCCCGCCCAGCGTGCAGGCGGCCAGCGCGGCGGCGAGCCCCAGCCGGACCGGCACACCCCAGCGGGCGCGGCGGGCGGGGACGGCGGCACCGATGCGGAACACCCCGGCGTCGGCGCCGTGGCCGGAAGCGCTCTGTGCGGGGACGGACTCACGCGCCTCCCGGAAGGCGGCCAACGCGGCCTTCTCTCCGGGAAGTTCCCCGGTGGCGGGGGCCGCCTGGGCGGCCAGTGAGCCGAGGAGTCCCGCGAGCCGGTCGGCCCGGTCCCGGACGTCCGCGCCGGCGCCGTCCAACGGCTCACCGCGCAGCAGGCGTTCCGACGTCTCGCCGTCCAGCCACTTGTCGTGCTCGTCGGCCATCACATGTCCTTCTGCGTCCGCGTACGCGGATGCGTCACACTCACGGACCTCTTCGCGCCACCGCGTGGCGTCCGCTGGGGCGGGAGCGCGTCGAGCCCTCCCGCCGAATCCGTCTCGGCGCCGAGCAGTTCGGCGAGCCGCTTCAGACCCCGGTGCGCGGCGGTGCGGACGGCACCCGCGCGCTTGCCGAGCGTCTCGGCGGCGGTCTTGGCGTCCAGGCCCACCACCACGCGCAGCACCACGGCCTCGGCCTGGTCCTGCGGGAGCCGGGCGATCAGGGAGAGGGTGCCGTCGGTGGCCAGGGCCTCCATGGCCTCACCGGCGGTGTCCGACTCCGCTGCCCGGCCGGTCAGTTCGGTCTCGTCGCCGCCGATCAGCGGGCGGCGGCCACGCATGCGTATGTGGTCCAGGGCGCGGTTGCGGGCTATCCGCGCCGCCCAGCCCCGGAACCGGTCCGCGTCGCCGTCGAACCGGTCGAGGTCGCGCGCGATCTGGAGCCACGCCTCGGAAGCGACATCCTCGGCGTCCAAGTCGCCCACCAGTGTGCGCACATAGCCGAGCAGCCGTGGATGCACCGCGCGGTACACCGTGCGGAACGCGGTCTCGTCCCCCGCCTGGGCCGCGCGCACCGCGGCCGTCAACTCCGCGTCGTCCCCCTGCACCGCACTCCCTTTACGCCCGTCCTCGGTCGGCGCGAAAGGCACGTTACGGCCTGAAACCGCTGCTCGTCCATGTCTGTGGAAGATGCAACTGACTCGTGACAAGGGCAGGGTGTGACACATGACGCAGTCATGACGCAGAAGGAGGTACGGACCGCCCCGCGGTCCGCACCACGCGACGGCCGGGGTCTCTCCTGTGGGGGGTGGCGGCCCCGGCCGTTGCCCTGGCGTCAGGGCGTCGCCCGCGCGCGTGACCCCGGGGGCCGGCGTGCGCGGCGCGGCGGAGGCCGCCTCCCGGCCGGTTCAGGACACGCCCGTCGCCTCCCGGCAGAGCCCCCGCAGCGATCCCTGGCCGGCGAAGGCCATCCGGGCCTCCTCCACCGGGTCCCACAGGCGCCCGTCCGGCGTGCGGAGCCAGTGCTCCTCGCCGGATGCCCACCACTCCCCGCCGGTCTGGCGGACGATCACCTCGCCCGCGTAGGCGCCGAAGCCGCGCAGGGCGCGGTCGACCGCCTCCAGCGGGGGCAGGTCGCGGCGTATCTCCTCGATCACCCGGTCCACCCGCCACAGGCTCCGGGGGGAGTAGTCGAGCCGGAGCCGGGCGCCCTCGCGCATGGTGGCCACCGCGTCCGCGGCCCACCGCACGGGCCGCGCCGCGGCGGAGGGGCGGTGCTCCGTCTGTGCTGTCTCGTACTGCGCTGTCGCAAACTGGGTCGTCACATAGGAGAAAGCGGTCCTGAGGGGCCCGGCGTAACACGATTCGGCGGTGTTACGGCAACCGGCGCAGGACCGCCCCACCGCGCTCCCAGGACGGACACAGAACCCGCCCCAGGATCGGGTTTTAACCTCCCGAGGCCGCTCAGCCGCGTCCGCGGGCCCGCCGCGACACCACCGCGCGCAGCACTCTGCGCCCCTCCCCGGAGACGTCCAGGGCGCGCCGCAGCCCCTGCGGGCCGTGCTCGGCGAGGAGCTGGAGGACGACCGTCTGCCGTGCCAGCTCGGCGGCGACCAGCGGCGGCGCCTCGTCCGCCCCGTCGGCGCCCCGGACCGCCCGGTCGTCCTCCGCCGCGGGCACACCCCCGGACGGCTCGGACGGCCCGGCGGGATCGGCGGGGTCCGCGGGATCGGCGGGGTCCAGCAGGCGGTGCAGGCGCAGCGAGGCCAGCGAGCAGGCGTCGGCCCAGGCGCGCAGCGCCTCGCCGGTCCGCTCGGCCGGAGCCGACTCCAGCATCCCCCGGGCCAGCCGCTCGGCCTCGTCCGCACCGGGGTCCGCCGGACCGAGCGCAGCGCGCGCCTTGTCCAGGCTCGCGGACCAGTCGGAGTCGTCCACGAGGTGCGCCCACAGCGGGCGCAGCAACTCGTCGTCCTCGACGAGCAGGGAAACGCACCGATCCGAACAAGCCAGTCCGCTCGCGGCAAGCCCGCGTGCGTCGGCCTGCGCGATCAGATCCACCAGGCTCATGGAATTCCTCCCTCGCCTGGGCACCGCCTGTACGGAGCCCGCATTTCCCCTTACTGCGTGCGACGGGCCCGGAGTGTCACAGTCACCGTTTTTCAGCCAAGAGCGGCGGACGGCAGCAGCGGCCCCCCGAGAGCCTTCTCGTGCTGCATCCGGCTCAGCCTCAGGACCACCACGGCGGCGGACACGGCGGCGGCGAGGTCGATGGCGTCCGCCGCGGCGAGCACCCCCCAGCGGGAGTCCACGCGAAGCAGCCGGTCGACGACCAGACCGGCCACCCACAGCGTCCACCACAGGTCGACCAGCCCGTGCCCGGCCGGCCGGCCCTGCGGCGCGCTGGCGTCCCACGCGTCCAGCACGACCCTGCGCGGGAACCAGAGGTTCACGACCGGGACGAACCAGCCGCCGATCGTCCACCACCGCGCTTTGCTCTGCGAACTCGCGTCGAAGACCTCGGCGTTGGCCCGCACCCGCCACAGCCAGCGCAGGTAGACGACGGCCGTGGCGGCCATCAGTCCCCCCTGCGCGATGCCGACCGCCGCCGTCACCCGGCCGGACGGCGGCCGCAAGTCGAGCCAGAGCGCGACCAGGTCGACGGCGCCGGCCAGCCCGAGCATCACCACCGTCGCCCGCCCCAGCCCCACCGGCGACCGCAGCGGCGGCCCCGGCGGCACGAAGGGCGCGAAGGAGTCGGCCGGCGCGCAGCGGGCGCACCGCGTCTCCCCGGTGACGGCCTCGTTGCTGTGGCAACTGGCGCAGATCATGGCGGTGTTCCCCCCGTACGACGTCAAAAGGCGTACGCGGCCCTCCCCAGAGCCGCGTACACACGAGCGAACACGAAAACCTACGTGCTACGCCCCCATCCGTCTATCCGGCTACTCAACCGAGGTTGTTCGCCAGCTCCTTGAACGCGGGCCAGGACAGCGGCGGTTGCCCCGGGTCCCAGAGCTTCTGCACGGTGGCCCGCAGCGGCATCCGGATGCCGGACGCGACCTGGCTCTCGGTCTGCGCGTTCGGGAAGTCGCACCACACCGCGAAGGAGCCGCCGAGGATCTGGCCGTCGTACCGGGCCGGGACCGGGCTGGTGCCCCGGATCACGCGCGGGGTCCACTGCTCGTAGATCCGCTGCCCGGTCGGGTAGACGAAGGCGTTCGGCTCTCCGAGGACGTAGTACAGGTACTCGTCGTTGTAGTTGTAGACCTCGCGGCCCGCGCTCAGGTAGTCCACCGGAGGCCGGGCGCCGATCTCCTTGCCGGTCCAGTAGGCGACCTGGATGTCCTTGGCGGGCTGGACCGAGGAGTCGCGCAGGAAGCCGTCGTTCCACGCGCGCATGGTGCGGTCGTGGGCCCGGATGGTGTCCGCGCGGCCGTTCAGCCAGCCGGTGGTGAGGTCGGCGACGTTGCCGTCGGCGCCGTAGGCGTCGCGGGCGGCCGCGGCGAGCTGCGGGTAGGACGCCTCAGGATCAGGTACGACCAGCGCCTGGTACTCGTCGCCGCCCAGGTTCCACTTGCGGCCCGGGAACAGGTCCGCGTACTCGTCGAGCAGATCGTCGACGATCTTCGCGGACTCGGGCTTGGAGATGTCGATCGCGCCGCGCGTCGCCTTGCCGTTGACGTTGCGGAGCTGGAGGTCGGGGTGGGCGGCGATGACCGCGCCCAGGTGCCCCGGCGAGTCGATCTCGGGCACGATCTGGATGTGCCGGGCGGCCGCCAGGTCGACGATCTTCTTGACCTGCGCCTTGGTGAGATGGTCCTTGGAGACGATCTCCGGGTGGCTGTCCGACTGGATGCGGAACGCCTGGTCGTCCGAGAAGTGCAGGCCCAGCTCGTTGTACTTCAGATCGCCCAGCTCGCGTATCCGGTCCTCGATCCAGGTCTCGGAGAACGGCTTGCGCGCGATGTCGAGCATGAAGCCGCGGGACTGCTTGGCGGGCTCGTCCCTGACGACGCCCTCGGGCGCGGTGCCGCCGCCGTGGACCTCCTGTTTCAGGGTCCGGGTGCCGTAGAAGACACCCGCCTCGGCCGGCCCCTTTATGTCGACCCGGCCGTCGCGCACGGTCATGGTGTACGACTCCGGGTTGCCGCTCCCGCCGAGGCCGAGCCGGATGTCGCCGGCCCGCGTGTCGTTCTTCTCGCCGCCGTACGCAAGGCCCAGCTCACCGGCGACGAGCTTGCCCTCGTCGGCCAGGTCCGGGTCGGTGACGATCACCCGCCCGCCGTCCCCCGGCTTCCAGCCGGGCCCCCGGGCCGCGGTGTGCTCGCGCACCGCGGGGATGGTCTGCGGCGCCCTCGACATGGGGTACGAGCGGCTGGGCGACGGGGTCGGCGTGCCGGCCTGCCGGGAGGCGCCGACCGCGCCCGCCTCCGAGCCCCCACCGGAACCACCCCCTCCGGATGCTGCCCACACTCCGACGCCCACCCCGGTCACCACGGTCCCGACGACCGCGGCGGCCATGAGGGCCCGCTTCCGTTCGAGCTGCCGTGCCGAAGCACGGTGTCTGTGCTGGCTCACACTCCCAACGTACGACCGATACGCCGATCTTTCGTCACCGAGCCGTTCCGAAACTCTCCCGTCCGAGTGAAATTCGGGCATCCGTCGGACACACAGTGACCACTCTCGATAACGTGTCGGCACATCCTTCACAGCACCCCCTGCCATCACGGCTCCCCCCTGCCGCATCTCAGTGACGCGAGGACCCACGCTGCCTGCGCACCGTTCGCCGTATCTCCCCACCCCGCTCGACGCCTTCAACCTGGCGCCGGCCGAGGAGGCCCGCGCGCTGCTCCTGCGCTGCCTGCGCAACGCCCGCTGGGCGCACCGGCTCGCCGAGCACCGCCCCTATCCCGACCTGGGCGCCCTGCTGGCGGCGGCGGACGAGGCGGCCTACGACCTGCGGGTCGTCGACCTGGCCGACGCCCTGGCGGGCGAGTCCCTGCCCGAGCTGCCCGAGGACACCTACTCCGCCGCCCACACGGCGCTGAGCGCGGCACACGCCGCCTACGAGGCCCGCTTCGGGCACGTGTTCGTCATCGCGCCGGGCGGCTCCTCACCCCAGGAAGCGCTGGACCGTGTCCTGGAGGGAATCCGGTCACGATTGGCGAACGATCCCGAGGACGAGCGCGTGGTCGCCGCCGAGGAACTGCGGGGCCTGGCCCGGCACCGCCTCGCCGCCCACCTGGGCTCCGCGGGCACCCGCGCGACCAGCCACTACGCGCCCCGGCCCGGCGTATAGCGGGCGAACCGTCCCGGATGCGCACGAGCCGGGAGCACGGAACCGGCCGGATCACCCGAAACAGGCCCCCCGTCGGCCGCACCGCACCTCATGGATACGATGCTGAGGGCCGGTGGACCGTACCCGGCCGGGCCCGACCGACAGTGAAGCCGGCGCGGCCCTAGTCCCCGCATCCGGAGGGTTCTTCCGTGCCGGCTGGAACGCTGTACCGCGGCCGGGAAGGTATGTGGTCCTGGGTGGCTCATCGAGTCACCGGCGTCCTCATCTTCTTCTTCCTGTTCGTTCACGTGCTGGACACCGCTCTCGTGCGTGTCTCCCCCGAGGACTACGACAAGGTCGTAGCCACGTACAAGACCCCGATCGTCGCGCTGCTGGAGTACGGCCTCGTGGCCGCCATCCTCTTCCACGCGCTCAACGGTCTGCGCGTCATCGCCGTCGACTTCTGGTCGAAGGGCCCGCGCTACCAGAAGCAGATGCTGTGGAGCGTCCTCGGCGTCTGGATCATCCTGATGGCCGGCGCCCTGTACCCGGTCCTCGGCCACGCCGCTCGTGTCCTGTTCGGGAGCTGACGCCGATGTCCACCTCTGAGATCAATCTGACGGGCTCCTCCGCGGACGCCGCCGAGGACGCCTACGCGCTCTCGCTCGACGCCCCGCGCTCGCGCACCCGTACCAAGAAGACCCCGAAGTCCACGCGCGGCAACTTCGAGATGGTCGCGTGGCTCTTCATGCGCCTGTCCGGCATCGTGCTGGTCGTCCTGGTCCTCGGCCACCTGCTGATCCAGCTCGTGCTGGACGGCGGTGTCTCCAAGATCGGCTTCGCCTTCGTGGCCGGCCGCTGGGCGTCCCCGTTCTGGCAGGTCTGGGACCTGCTGATGCTGTGGCTGGCCATGCTGCACGGCGCGAACGGCCTGCGCACGGTCATCAACGACTACGCGGAGCGCGTGAACACCCGCCTGTGGCTCAAGGGCCTGCTCTACACGGCCACGGTGTTCACCATCCTGCTGGGCACGCTGGTGATCTTCACCTTCGACCCGAACATCCGCTAGGCACGGGGCTGCGAGAATCATGAAGATCCACAAGTACGACACCGTCATCGTCGGCGCCGGTGGCGCGGGCATGCGCGCGGCCATCGAGTCCACCAAGCGCAGCCGCACCGCCGTGCTGACCAAGCTCTACCCCACCCGCTCCCACACGGGCGCCGCGCAGGGCGGCATGGCCGCCGCGCTGGCCAACGTGGAGGAGGACAACTGGGAGTGGCACACCTTCGACACGGTCAAGGGCGGTGACTACCTGGTCGACCAGGACGCCGCCGAGATCCTGGCGAAGGAGGCCATCGACGCCGTCCTCGACCTGGAGAAGATGGGCCTGCCGTTCAACCGGACGCCGGACGGCACCATCGACCAGCGCCGCTTCGGCGGTCACTCGCGCAACCACGGCGAGGCCCCGGTCCGCCGGTCCTGCTACGCCGCGGACCGCACCGGCCACATGATCCTCCAGACGCTGTACCAGAACTGCGTCAAGGAGGGTGTGGAGTTCTTCAACGAGTTCTACGTCCTGGACCAGCTCATCACCGAGGTCGACGGCGTCAAGACGTCCGCCGGTGTGGTGGCGTACGAGCTGGCCACCGGCGAGATCCACGTCTTCCAGGCGAAGTCCGTGATCTACGCGTCCGGCGGCACGGGCAAGTTCTTCAAGGTGACGTCGAACGCGCACACCCTGACCGGTGACGGCCAGGCCGCGTGCTTCCGCCGGGGCCTGCCGCTGGAGGACATGGAGTTCTTCCAGTTCCACCCGACCGGCATCTGGCGCATGGGCATCCTGCTGACGGAGGGCGCCCGCGGTGAGGGCGGCATCCTCCGCAACAAGGACGGCGAGCGCTTCATGGAGAAGTACGCGCCCGTCATGAAGGACCTCGCGTCCCGTGACGTCGTCTCGCGATCCATCTACACGGAGATCCGCGAGGGCCGGGGCTGCGGTCCCGAGGGCGACCACGTCTACCTCGACCTCACGCACCTCCCGCCGGAGCAGCTGGACGCCAAGCTCCCGGACATCACCGAGTTCGCGCGCACCTACCTGGGCATCGAGCCGTACACGGACCCGATCCCGATCCAGCCCACCGCGCACTACGCCATGGGCGGCATCCCGACCAACGTCGAGGGTGAGGTCCTCTCGGACAACACCACCGTCGTGCCGGGTCTGTACGCGGCCGGCGAGGTCGCCTGTGTCTCCGTGCACGGCGCCAACCGCCTGGGCACCAACTCGCTGCTGGACATCAACGTGTTCGGCCGCCGCGCGGGCATCGCCGCCGCCGACTACGCCCACACGGTCGACTTCGTGGAGATGCCGGAGAACCCGGCCGCGATGGTCGTCGCGCAGATCGAGCGGCTGCGGGACGCCACCGGCACCGAGCGGGTGGCCGACATCCGCCGGGATCTGCAGGAGACCATGGACGCCAACGTCATGGTGTTCCGCACCGAGCAGACGATCAAGACGGCGGTCGAGAAGATCGCCGAGCTGCGCGAGCGGTACCAGAACGTGTCGATCCAGGACAAGGGCAAGCGGTTCAACACGGACCTGCTGGAGGCCATCGAGCTGGGCAACCTGCTGGAGCTGGCCGAGGTCATGGCGGTCTCCGCGCTGGCCCGCAAGGAGTCCCGCGGCGGTCACTACCGCGAGGACTACCCGAACCGCGACGACGTCAACTTCATGCGTCACACGATGGCGTACCGCGAGGTGGGCGACGACGGCTCGGAGACCGTGCGTCTCGACTACAAGCCGGTCGTCCAGACCCGCTACCAGCCGATGGAGCGTAAGTACTGATGGCTACCCCTGTTCTGGACAAGGCCGAGGCGGCGTCCGCCGCTTCCCCCTACATCACGGTCACCCTCCGCATCCGCCGGTTCAACCCGGAGGTCTCGCCGGAGCACCACTGGGAAGACTTCCAGCTGGAGATGGACCCCAAGGAGCGCGTCCTCGACGGGCTCAACAAGATCAAGTGGGACCACGACGGCACGCTGACGTTCCGCCGTTCCTGCGCCCACGGCATCTGCGGGTCCGACGCGATGCGGATCAACGGCAAGAACCGTCTGGCCTGCAAGACGCTGATCAAGGACGTCAACCCCGATAAGCCGATCACGGTCGAGCCCATCAAGGGCCTGACCGCGCTCAAGGACCTCGTGGTCGACATGGAGCCGTTCTTCCAGGCGTACCGGGACGTCATGCCGTTCCTGGTCACCAACGACACCAACGAGCCGACCCGTGAGCGGCTGCAGACCGCGGAGGACCGCGAGCGGTTCGACGACACCACGAAGTGCATCCTGTGCGCCGCGTGCACCTCGTCGTGCCCGGTGTTCTGGAACGACGGCCAGTACTTCGGCCCGGCCGCGATCGTGAACGCGCACCGCTTCATCTTCGACAGCCGTGACGACGCGGGCGAGCAGCGCCTGGAGATCCTCAACGACCGCGACGGCGTGTGGCGCTGCCGCACGACCTTCAACTGCACGGACGCCTGCCCGCGCGGCATCGAGGTCACGAAGGCGATCCAGGAAGTGAAGCGGGCACTGATCACGCGCCGCTTCTGAGATCCGTCCCCGACGGTTTCGAGGGCCCCGTTCCGGTTTCCGGGACGGGGCCCTCTGGCGTCTGTGGACACGTCCGGGTGAAGGAACGTACGGCACCCACCGCATCCACTCCCCCGGCGAGACCATCACCCTGCCCGACTCCATCGGGGCGAAGGTCACCCTGGACGTGGCCGCGATCATCGAGGCGGGATGCCCTCGTCGCTAACCTGACGCCATGTCAGACGACGAAGCGCATGAGCTGCTGGGGTTCGACAACGCCGTACTGCCCGTGGGGGACCTCGGGGAGGCTGTGGGGTTCTACGAGCGGGCCGGGTTCGACGTGGGGTTCCGGTTCGACGAGGGCGGGATCGCGCTGCTGAAGGTGGGCGGGGAGACGCCCGGCATCCTGCTGCGCCACGAGGAGGGGCTCGGGCGCCGGCCGCCCTCCTGGCCCTCGCCGCGCCTGTGGCTGGAGGTGCCGGACGCGCGGGCGGCGGCGCGGCGGCTGGCGGAGGCCGGGATCGAGCCGATGGACGAGGCGATGTCGACGGCGACCGGACGGACCGTCGAGTTCGCGGACCCGTGGGGCAACGTCTTCGGGTTCACCGACTACACCAAGCGCCCCGAACTCGCCCGCAGGGCTTGAGATCCAGGTCTCGCACCACTTGGTTGAACACGTTCAAAAACAGGTCTACAGTCATCCCTGTCAGCGTTTTGAACGCGTTCAAGAAGGGGTGGGGCATGGACCGCACCGTCATCGCCTACGTGATCTACCTGGCCGTCAGCATCGGGCTGACCGTCTGGGTCGCCCGCACGCTCAGCCGCAACGGACGGGTCTTCCTGTCCGACGTGCTGCACGGCAACGAGAAGCTCGCCGACGCGGTCAACCACCTGCTGGTGGTGGGCTTCTACCTCGTCAACCTCGGCTTCGTGACGCTCTACCTGAGCGACGACGGCACGATCGACGACACCCGGGGGATCTTCGAGACCCTGTCGGCCAAGCTCGGCGTGGTGCTGCTCGTGCTCGGCGCGATGCACCTGGGCAACGTCTTCGTGCTCAACAAGATCCGCCGGCGCGGCCTGATGGAGCGGGAGACGCAGCCGCCGGTCGCCCCGCAGGGCTGGCTCCCGCCGACGGCCGGGGCGTGAGCACCGTGACCGGCGCGGCGGACCGGGGCGTCACGAGCGCCCCGGTCCGGGGGCTGACCGTCCTCTACGACGCCGAGTGCGGCCTCTGCGCCCACCTGCGCGACTGGCTGCTGCGGCAGCCGCAGTCGGTCCCGCTGGAGCTGGTGCCCGCCGGGTCGGCCGAGGCCCGCGGCCGGTTCCCCGGCCTCGACCCCGCCGGCACGCTGGAGGAGATCACCGTGGTCGGGGACTCCGGGCAGGTGTACCGGGGCACGGCGGCCTGGATCGTGGTGCTGTGGGCGCTGCGCGAGCACCGCCCGCTGGCGCACCGGCTCAGCTCCCCCACCGGCGCGGTGCTGGCCCGGGGCGCGGTGCTGGCCGCGGCGAAGTACCGGGGCGCGCAGTGGGGCGGGCGGCGGACGTACAGCCGCGCGGACGGCTGGCGGTACCTGCCCGAGCAGGGCTGGGTGTACGACCCGCCGTCCTGCTCGGACGGCTCCTGCCCCACTGGTTAGGCTCTCCTACCGTGCCCGCCAAGAACGACGGCCCCGAGGCCGGACCCCAGAGCAAGTCGGAGCAGACCCGCGCGCTGATCCTCGAGACCGCGATGCGGCTGTTCCAGGAGAACGGCTACGACAAGACCACGATGCGGGCCATCGCCAAGGAGGCCGGGGTCTCGGTCGGCAACGCCTACTACTACTTCGCGGGCAAGGAGCACCTGATCCAGGGCTTCTACGACCGGATCGCCGCCGAGCACCAGGTGGCGGTCCGGTCGGTGCTCGCCCGGGAGACGGAGCTGGAGGCGCGCCTCGCGGGCGTGCTCACCGCCTGGCTGGACATCGCGGAGCCGTACCACGAGTTCGCCGTGCAGTTCTTCAAGAACGCGGCCGACCCGGACAGCCCGCTCAGCCCCTTCTCCCCCGAGAGCGCGCACGCCCGCGAGCAGGCGATCAGCGTCCACCGCGAGGTGCTGTCGGGCTCGAAGTCCAAGGTCTCCCCCGAACTGCGCGACGCGCTGCCCGAGTTGATGTGGCTCTCCCAGATGGGGCTGGTCCTCTACTGGGTCTTCGACCGTACGGAGAACCGCGAGCGCAGCTACCGCCTGGCCCGCCGCGGCGCCCGCCTCACGGCGCGGGGCGTAGCCCTGTCCCGCTTCCGGGTCCTGCGGCCGCTGGTCCTGGAGGTCCACGAACTCTTCAACGACTTCCTGCCGGGGATGACGAAGGCCCTGCCGGCACCGCGCGGCCGGAGCTGATCCCGCCCGCGCGGCGAGTCATCCCCGCGCGGGGCCGGGGTACACGGTGGGCACCCGAACACTTCGCACGAGAGTGGTGCCCCTCATGGCCGAGACCCAGGACGTCGTCGAACTCATCCTCCAGGACCACCGCCGCATGGAGGACCTGTTCCGGCAGATGCGCAGCGTCGAGGCCGACCGGGCCGGGGCGCTCCAGGAATTCGCCGGTCTGCTGGTCGCGCACGCGCTGGCCGAGGAGGCCGAGGTCTACCCCGCCCTGAAGCGGTACCGGAACATCGACGACGAAGAGGTCGAGCACGGCGAACACGAGCACGACGAGGGGAACGAGGCCCTGCTGCACCTGCTGGAGGTGAAGGAGGTCGGCTCCGAGGAGTGGGACTCCAGGCTGGAAGAGCTGGTGGAGGCGATCACCCACCACACCGACGAGGAGGAGCGCACCATCCTCAACGGCGCCCGCGAGAACGTGGCGATGGAACGGCGCGAGGAACTGGGCGCGGCCTTCGTCGCGGACCGCGACCGCCGCCTCAAGGACGAGCCGGGCTCGGTCGAGAACCTGCGCCGGATCGTCGGTTCCTGACCTCGCCGCCACAGGGGTGCGGGCCCCGGCCAAGGCCCGCGCCACCTCCCGTCGCGTACGCCGCCGCGGTCAGGCGGGGACGCCTGCCGCTTGCCACCAGGCACGGGCAACGCTGCCCGCGTCCATGCGCTGAGAAGCGAGCGCCCTGTCCGCAAGCCTCCGCGTCAGGCGGAGTCGCTCTGCAACGCGCCGAGAACCGCCGCGAGGCTCTGCGGGGCGCGGCGGGCGATGTTGTGGCCGACGGGGATCTCGTGGACCCGCCAGTCCGGGTCGTCGCGCAGCCGCTCGGTCAGGGTCACGAACGGGCTGCCCGGCCACGCGCCCCCACTGATGAACGTGCGGCCGAGCGCGGGGTGGGATGGGCCTCCCAGGCTGATCGACTGGACGAAGCTCGCCAGCGGGTGCGGTCGTGCGCGAGGGTCGAGCCCTTCGGGGACGGCGACCCATCGACCGTCGGCACGGACGCCGGCGATGAACAGTTCCCGGAAGGTGTCGCTGGTCAGGGACCAGCAGGAATCCCCGTCGTCCGGGACGTACGCGTCGATGAAGACGAGCTGTTCGAGGCGGTCGCCGAGCCGGTCCGCGACACCGGCGATCACCATCCCGCCGTAGCTGTGCCCGCACAGTGCGACGGGCCTTCCGCCGCCACGGTCGATGGCCTCTGCCACCTGGTCGATGTGGGCATCGAGGTTCGGCGGCCGGTCCGCATCGGCCGGGCCGTCCGGCTCCAGTCCCGACAGGGTCACCGCCTCGACGTGGTGGCCGCCCCGGCGCAGCTCGGCGGCGACCGGTTCGAACACCCAGCCACCCTGCCAACCACCCGGCACCATCACGTACTTCATCGAGTGATCGTAGGCCGGGCCGAGGCGGGCGGGAAGAGCCGGTCAGTGCCTCGCGGCGTGTCGGAGGGACGCTTCCGTGCCGGGACGGAAGGGTGTCCACCCCCGACATAGCACCAGGGAGCGAACGATGCCCGAAGTCACCACCCCGTACGCGACCGGCACACCCTGCTGGGTCGATCTGATGGCGCGGGACCAGCAGGCCGCGCTGGACTTCTACCGTGACCTGTTCGGCTGGCAGGGCGCGCCCGGCCCGGCGGAGTTCGGCGGCTACGCGGTCTGCGAGCTGCAGGACCGGCCCGTCGCCGGTGTCGGCCCGACGATGGCCCCCGAGGGCGCGCCGGAGCCGCCCACCGTGTGGACCAGCTATCTGGCCACCACCGACGCGGTGGCCACCCAGGACCAGATCGTGGCCGCGGGCGGCACCCTGCTGGCGCCGGTGATGGACGTCGGCACCCTGGGCCGGATGCTGGTCGCCGCCGATCCGCAGGGCGCGGTGTTCGGGGTGTGGCAGCCGGGCGACTTCTTCGGCGCGGGGGTGGTGAACGAGCCGGGCGCGCTGACCTGGAACGAGCTGCACACCAGCGACGTGGAGGCCGCCACCGCCTTCTACGGCGAGGCGTTCGGCATCGAGATCATGCCGATGGAGGGCCACGACTCGTACTGGGAGCTGCGCGTGGGCGGCCGTACGGTCGGCGGCGCGACGCTGCTCGCCAACGACCCGCCGGGCACCCCGGCGCACTGGCTGACGTACTTCGCGGTGGACGACGTGGACTCCACCGTGGACGCGCTGGTCAGGCGGGGCGGCAATGTCCTGGTCCCGCCGTTCGACATGGCCGCGGGCCGCATGACGGTGGTCACCGACCCGCAGGGCGCCCCGTTCGCGATGATCAAGCCGGGCCGTCCGTGACCCCGTAGCGCCTCCGGCGCGGCGGAGGACCTTGCCGGCCTCCGCCGGCCGCTCGGCGCCGAGTCCGTCCCGGCGCGGGGAACAGGCGGTCCGGTCGGCGCGGTTGTGACGGTCGGGATCGCGGTGTCCGCCGCGCATCCGGACCGAGACGTGTTCCGCAGGAGGACCCTCATGACCGACCGGCCCTTGACGCTCATGGCCGTGCACGCCCACCCCGACGACGAGGCGACCGGAACCGGAGGCGTCCTCGCGCGGTACGCGGCCGAAGGCGTCCGGACGGTGCTCGTGACGTGTACCGACGGCGGGTGCGGTGACGGGCCGGGCGGCGTGAAGCCGGGCGAGCCCGGCCACGATCCGGCGGCGGTCGTCCGGATGCGCCGTCAGGAACTCGAGGCGAGCTGCGAGGTCCTGAAGATCAGCGATCTGGAGACGCTGGACTACGCCGACTCAGGGATGACGGGCTGGGCGAGCAACGACGCCCCCGGTTCCTTCTGGCGGACCCCGGTGGAGGAGGGCGCGGCCCGCCTGGCGGAGCTGATGCGGCACTACCGCCCCGATGTGGTCGTCACCTACGACGAGAACGGTTTCTACGGCCACCCCGACCACATCCAGGCCCACCGCATCACGATGGCGGCGGTGGAGATGAGCGGGCTGACGCCCAAGGTGTACTGGACCACCGTCCCCCGCTCGCAGATGGCCCGCTTCGGCGAGGTCATGCGCGAGTTCGGGGCGGACATGCCGGAGCCCGACCCCGCCGAGGCCGCCGCTCTGGCCGAGATCGGCCTTCCCGACGACGAGATCACCACCTGGGTGGACACCGCCGCGTTCAGCGGTCAGAAGTACGACGCGCTGGCCGCGCACGCCAGCCAGGGCGAGAACATCTTCTTCCTCCGGATGGGCAGGGAGCGGTTCGGCGACATGATGGGCACGGAGACCTTCGTACGGGTCCGGGACACCACCGGCGCGCCCACCCCGGAGGACGACCTCTTCGCCGGACTGCGCTGAGGCCGCGCCCCCGACTACGCCTCCCGTGACGCCAGTTCGATCACCGTGATGTCGGACGGGGCGGCGACGCGCGTCGGCGGACCCCACGCGCCCGCGCCCCGGCTGACGTACAACTGGGTGTCGCCGTAGCGTTCCAGGCCCGCCACCGTCGGGTTCGCCGCCTTGGCGATCAGGTTGCCGGGCCAGAGCTGGCCGCCGTGGGTGTGGCCGGAGAGCTGGAGGTCGACGTCGTAGCGCACGGCGTCGTGGATCTGGACCGGCTGGTGGGCCATGAGGACGCAGGCGCGGGCGGTGTCGCGGTCGCCGAGGGCCCTGGCGAAGTCCGGGCCGTGACCCTCGCCGCGGCCCTGGAGGTCGTTCACTCCGGCCAGGTCGAAGTGGGGCAGCTCGGTGCGGGCGTTCTCCAGGGGGCGCATCCCGAGCGCGCGGACCTCTTCGAGCCACTGTTCGGCGCCGGAGAAGTACTCGTGGTTGCCGGTGACGAAGAACGTGCCGAGCCGGGACTCCAGGCCCGCCAGCGGAGCCGCCGCCGGTCCCAGGTTCTTGACGCTGCCGTCCACCAGGTCGCCGACGACCGCGATCATGTCCGGCCGGGTGGAGTTGATCGTGTCGACGACCGTCTGCGCGAAGCCCCGGCCCAGCACCGGGCCCAGGTGGATGTCGCTGACGACGGCGATACGGAAGCCGTGCGCGGCCCGCGGCAGCTTGGCCAGGGGCACGGTCACCCGCTTCACCCGCGGGCCCCGCAGCACCCCGTACGTCCCCCAGCCCGCCGTTCCGAGCGCCACCGCGGCCGCGGTGCCTCCGGCGACGCGGGAGACGAAGAGGCGGCGGGTGAGGGCCGCGGAGGCGAGTGCCATGGCGTCCGGCTCCGCGGGCGGGACCGGGGCGGCGGGCGCCTCGTCGGCCGGCGGCTCCGCCGCGGGCACCGGCACCCGGTCAAGACCGGCGAACACGGCTTCCCGCGTGGCCCGCCGGGCGCGCCGCCCCGCCCAGACGCGCACCGGCTCCGTGGCGACCGTCGCCAGCAGCAGGTACAGCGCCAGCGCCATCCACAGGAACCCCGGCCAGGCCAGGGCGCGTTGGAGCCAGAAGGGGGCGCCGGAGCGTTCGGCGACCAGGGCGGCGATCATCAACAGCGGAGCCGCGACGAACAGGGCCGTGCCCGCCCGGCGGCCCACACCGCGCGGGCGGGTGGTGTCGCGGACGAGGCGGCGCCAGACATACCAGTGGAGGCCCGCCACGAGGGCCAGTACGGCCAGGGCGACGAACACGAAGACGATGACCACCCGACGCGATCCCCTATGACGTCCGACGCAATGCGCGCAGTCCGCGCAACCCGATGACCCCGACGACCGTCCCCAGTACGAAGGACACGACCGCCAGCAGCAGGTGCACCCAGAAGTAGGCCGTGGGACGACCGTCGTCGAAGGCGAGACCACTGCCGTCCGCAACGAGGTTCTTGACGAAAGTGACCCAGATGACCCAGCTCCACACCCCGAAGGCGAGCAGGAACCAGGAGACCGGGCGGCTGAGCTTCATGACTCCAGTATCGCCGCCCGCTGTCCGGTTCCGTGGCCGGGGTGGAGCGGGAGGCGGGACTTCACAGCCCGTGGCAGGTACGTTCTCGATCGTGTCCGCTCCGAAGAAGATCGCCAAGCGATCCCTGTTGATCACATCGGCCGCGCTGCTGACCGTTTCCGTCACCGCACCGGCCGCTCTCGCCGCCCCCAAGCCCTCCACCAGCCCCACCACCGCACCCCCCGCCCGGATGTCCCAGGTGGGCGGCGCGCGCCTCGGTGTCCCCGGCACGCAGGTGAACCTCGCCCCGGGCGTCCCGGTGCTGCCCAAGGACCTGACCGCCCGGTCCTGGATCGTCACCGACGCCGAGAGCGGCGACGTCCTCGCCTCGCACAACGCGCACTGGCGGCTGCCCCCGGCGAGCACCCTGAAGATGCTGTTCGCGGACACCGTGCTGCCCCGCTTCCCCAAGGACCAGCGCCACCAGGTGCTGCCCACGGACCTGGCCGGGATCGGCGCAGGTTCGAGCATGGTCGGGATAAAGGAGAAGGAGTCCTACACCGTCCACGACCTGTGGCTCGGCGTCTTCCTGCGCTCCGGCAACGACGCCGTCCACGTGCTCTCCGCGATGAACGGCGGCGTCGCGCGGACCGTCAAGGACATGCAGGCCCACGCCGACGCCCTCCAGGCCCGCGACACCCACGTGGTCAGCCCCGACGGCTACGACGCCCCCCAGCAGTACTCCTCGGCGTACGACCTCACGCTGTTCGCCCGCTCCGGGCTGCAGAAGAAGGACTTCCGGGAGTACTGCTCCACCGTGCGGGCCAAGTTCCCCGGCGCCACCACGCACAAGGGCAAGGGCAAGGGGACCCGTGAGGCGTTCGAGATCCAGAACACCAACCGCCTGCTGAGCGGCGACGCGGACATCTCCGTCTACCCGGGCATCGCCGGGGTCAAGAACGGCAACACCACCAACGCGGGCGCCACCTTCACCGGCGTCGCCGAGCGGGGCGGCAAGGTGCTGCTGGTCACCGTGATGAACCCGGAGAAGCACGAGCACAACGAGGTCTACAAGGAGACCGCCCGGCTCCTCGACTGGGGCTTCGGCGCCTCGGGCAAGGTCAAGCCGGTCGGCACGCTCGTCCCGCCGCTGAACGCCACCCCGAGCGCCCGGCCCAGCGGGGCGCCCAGCGCCGATGTCACCGGCGCCCCGCAGGGCACCGCGGGCGCCGGGTCCGAGCCGGTGAAGGGCGCAGCCGCCGCCCAGGGCGGCTCCCGGGGCGCGGGCACCGCCCTGGCCGTCACCGCGGGCGTGCTGGTGCTGCTCGCGGGCGGCGCCTTCCTGATCAACCGCCGCTGGCCGCTGCCTGACCTGATGCGTCGCCGGACGCGCCGGTGACCTTCCCCTCCTCGCTGCGCGTCGCCGTCCAGGCGGCGCAGTACAGCACCAGCTTCGAGGTGAAGTTGATCCACAGCAGCAGGGCGACGGGGACACCGAAGGCGCCGTACACGTTCTTCGTGGCGACGCCCTGGATGTAGCCGCTCAGCAGCAGCTTCAGCAGCTCGAACCCGACCGCGCCGAGCAGGGCGGCCACCACCAGGCGGCGGCGCGGCGGTTCGACACCGGGCAGCAGGCTCAGCACGTACAGCAGCACCAGGAAGTCGGCGAGCACGGCGACGGCGAACGCGGCCACCCGCAGCAGGACGGTCCCCCAGCTGTGCTCGTCCAGCCCTATCGAGCCCGCGAGGCGTCCGATGGCGGCCGAGGCCAGCGTGGAGGCGGCCAGGGTCACCAGCAGGGCGCCGCCGAGCCCGACGAGGACTCCGGCGTCCTTCAGCTTCAGCACGACCGGGTTGCCGTCCCGCTCGGGCAGCTCCCACACCGCGCGCAGGCAGTCCCGGACCTGGCCGACCCAGCCGATGCCGGTGAACAGCAGCGCGGCACCGGCGATGATCCCGACCGTGCCGGCGTTCTGCGCCAGGGAGGCGAGGTCCAGCTGGTCGCCGAGCCCGGGGAACTGGTCGGCGATCTCGTGCTGGACGGTGCGCTGGCGGGCCGGGCTCATCGTGGCCGCCGTGATCGCGGCGGCGACCGTCAGCAGCGGGAACAGCGCCACGAAACTGACGAACGTGATGGCGGCGGCGAGCCAGGTCCAGTTCACCCGGTCCAGGCGCGCGTACGAGCGCCACGCGTGCGTGGTCATCAGCCAGGTCACGATCGGCCCGATGCCGGGCAGCTTCTTCAGCCAGTCCATGATCCGCCTCTGCCCTCGTCGCCGGGACTCCATGTGCCGATACCCCGGATCAGCGGGGACCCGGCAGCCACCGGGGGCCGCGTCCCATTAATCACCCATTGCGGGGAGCCCGGCGCCGCCTTGCGACTCTTCCCCCATATGCGGACGATACGGTCACCCGCATGTCTGCTGTCTGCGGCCCTCCCCGGTCCCTCCTCGTCCTCGGCGGCACATCGGAGATCGCGCTGGCCACCGCGCGCCGCCTGGTCGCCCGCCGCACCCGCACCGTCTGGCTCGCGGGGCGCCTGGGCCCCGCCCTGGACCGCGCGGCCCGCGGCCTCGCCGCGCTCGGCGCCGACGCGCGCACGGTCGCCTTCGACGCCCTGGACCCGGAGTCCCACGAGACCGCCCTCGGCAAGGTGTTCGCCGAGGGCGACGTCGACATGGTGCTCCTCGCCTTCGGGGTCCTCGGGGACCAGGCGCGGGACGAACGCGAGCCGCTGCGCGCGGTGCGGGTCGCCGCCACCAACTACACCGGCGCGGTCTCCTCCGGCCTGGTCGCCGCCTCGGCCCTCCAGGCCCAGGGGCACGGCGCGCTGGTGGTGCTCTCCTCGGTGGCCGCCGAACGCGCCCGCCGCTCCGACTTCATCTACGGCTCCAGCAAGGCCGGCCTGGACACCTTCGCCCAGGGTCTCGGCGACGCGCTGCACGGGACCGGGGTGCAGGTCATGGTCGTGCGCCCCGGATTCGTGCGCACCCCCCACACCGCCCACCTGGCGCCGGGGCCGCTCTCCACCACCCCGGAACAGGTGGCCGCCGCCGTCGAACTCGGCCTGCGCCGGGGCTCGGAGACGGTGTGGGTGCCCGGCGCGCTGCGCCCGGTGATGTCGGTGCTGCGGCACGCGCCCCGCGCGCTGTTCCGCAGGCTGCCGGTCTGAGCGGGACCCGTCAGCGGCTGGCGATGGTGTCGCGCTCGGCCGCTCCGGCCTGCGGCGGCACCACGGGGCTGCCGAACGGGTAGTCGCGCAGCTTGCGCCACACGCCGTCCGGGCCCTGCTCGTACAGCGCGAACCCGGTGCACGGCCAGGCGGCCTCGAAGCCGGCCAGCTCCTCGAAGGCGCGGTCCATCGCCGCCTCGTCGATGCCGTGCGCCACGGTGACGTGCGGGTGGTACGGGAACTGCAGCTCGCGCGGCACCGGCCCGGAGGTCTCCCGGACGTGGGCCTGGAGGGAGGCGCACTCCTCGGCGCCCTGCTCGATCCGGACGTAGACGACCGGGGAGAGGGGGCGGAAGGTGCCGGTGCCGGACAGCCGCAGCGGGAACGGGCGGCCGGCCGCCGCGACCTCGGCGAGGTGGGCGTCGACGGCGGACAGGTCCGCCTCCTCCACCTCGGTGGGCGGCAGCAGCGTGATGTGCGTGGGGATGCTGAGCGCCGCGGTGTCGCCGAAGCCCGCGCGCCGCTGCTGGAGCAGGCTGCCGTGAGGCTCCGGGACCGCGATCGACACGCCGATCGTTACGATCCCCACGTCGTCTCCTGTCATCGCGTGCTGTCTACTGCGGCCGTCTTCGCGTACGGCCCTCGGCTATCGACTGTACGACCACGGGTGCCCCCAGGGCAGGCGCAACGGAAGTGATGTACGGCGCTCTGCCCCACCGGACACGCGTGCGGTCGCACGGACGGGGGCGGCTGTGCGCCCCCGCCGCGCCGGTCAGTGCTTCGCCGCCAGGAAGCCGACCCGGTCGTAGGCCAGCGCCAGGGTCTCGGCGGCCACGGCACGGGCCTTCTCCGCGCCCTTGGCCAGGATCGAGTCCAGCGTCTCGGTGTCCTCGAGGTACTGCTGGGTGCGCTCGCGGAAGGGGGTGACGAACCCGGTGACGATCTCGGCGAGGTCGGTCTTCAGGGCGCCGTACATCTTGCCCTCGTACTCCCGCTCCAGATCGGCGACCGGCGTGCCGGTCAGCGTGGAGTGGATGGTGAGGAGGTTGCTCACGCCGGGCTTGTTCTCCCGGTCGAAGCGGATCACCGTGTCGGTGTCGGTGACCGCGCTCCTGACCTTCTTCGCCGTCACCTTCGGGTCGTCCAGCAGGTTGATGAGGCCCTTCGGCGTGGACGCCGACTTGCTCATCTTGACCGCCGGGTCCTGGAGGTCGTAGATCTTCGCCGTCTCCTTGAGGATGTACGGCTTCGGGCTGGTGAAGGTCTGGCCGAAGCGGCCGTTGAAGCGGTCGGCGAGGTCACGGGTCAGCTCGACGTGCTGGCGCTGGTCCTCACCGACGGGGACCTCGTCGGCGTTGTAGAGCAGGATGTCCGCGACCTGGAGGATCGGGTACGTGAAGAGGCCGACGCTGGCCCGGTCGGCGCCCTGCTTGGCGGCCTTGTCCTTGAACTGGGTCATGCGGGACGCCTCGCCGAAGCCGGTGAGGCAGTTCATGACCCAGGCGAGCTGGGCGTGCTCGGGCACCTGGCTCTGCACGAAGAGGGTGCAGCGGTCCGGGTCCAGACCCGCCGCGAGGAGCTGGGCGGCCGCAAGGCGCGTGTTGGCCCGCAGCTCCGCGGGGTCCTGCGGAAGCGTGATCGCGTGCAGGTCGACGACCATGTAGAAGGCGTCGTGCGTCTCCTGGAGGGCCACCCACTGGCGGACGGCGCCCAGGTAGTTGCCCAGGTGGAACGAGCCTGCGGTGGGCTGGATACCGGAAAGCACGCGGGGTCGGTCAGTCGCCATGCACACCATTGTCTCAGGTGTGGAGAGTGGTGACGGCACCGCACCGGCCCCGCGCGGGGGCGGCTGTCAGCCGAGGTCGATCTCCGGGTAGAGCGGGAAGCCCGCCACCAGGTCGGTGGCCCGCCGGGAGATCTCGTCCGACGTCTTCGGGTCCAGGACGTGCTGGGCCTTGGAGGGGGCGCCCGACTTGGTGGTGCCCGGCTCCGTGGCCGTCAGCACGCGGTCGATCAGGCCGGCCACCTCGTCCATCTCCGGCGTGCCGAGACCGCGGGTGGTCAGGGCGGGGGTGCCGATGCGGATGCCGGAGGTGTACCAGGCGCCGTTGGGGTCGGCGGGGATGGCGTTGCGGTTGGTGACGATGCCGGAGTCCAGCAGGGCGGCCTCGGCCTGACGGCCGGTGAGGCCGTAGGAGGCGGCGACGTCGATCAGGTTGAGGTGGTTGTCGGTGCCGCCGGTGACCAGGGTGGCGCCGCGCCGCATCAGTCCCTCGGCGAGCGCGCGGGAGTTGTCCACGACCCGCTGGGCGTAGTCCTGGAAGGAGGGCTGCCGGGCCTCGGCCAGGGCGACCGCCTTGGCGGCCATCACGTGCGGCAGCGGGCCGCCGAGCACCATCGGGCAGCCCCGGTCGACCTGGTCCTTGAGCGAGTCGTCGCACAGCACCATGCCGCCGCGCGGGCCGCGCAGCGACTTGTGCGTGGTGGTGGTGACGATCTGGGCGTGCGGGACCGGGTCGAAGTCGCCGGTGAGGACCTTGCCCGCGACCAGACCGGCGAAGTGCGCCATGTCGACCATGAGGGTCGCGCCGACCTCGTCCGCGATCTCCCGCATGATCCGGAAGTTCACCAGGCGCGGGTAGGCGGAGTACCCGGCAACGAGGATCAGCGGCCGGAATTCGCGGGCCTGGGCGCGCAGCGCCTCGTAGTCGATCAGGCCGGTGGCCGGGTCGGTGCCGTAGGAGCGCTGCTCGAACATCTTGCCGCTGATGTTGGGCCGGAAGCCGTGGGTGAGGTGGCCGCCCGCGTCCAGGGACATGCCGAGCATGCGCTGGTTGCCGAAGGCCTGGCGCAGCTCGGCCCAGTCGGCCTCGGACAGCTCGTTCATCTGGCGCACGCCCGCCTTCTCCAGGAAGGGGACCTCCACCCGGTCGGCGAGGACCGCCCAGAAGGCGACCAGGTTGGCGTCGATGCCGGAGTGCGGCTGGACGTAGGCGTGCCGGGCGCCGAACAGCTCGCGGGCGTGCTCGGCGGCGAGGGCCTCGACGGTGTCCACGTTGCGGCAGCCCGCGTAGAAGCGGCGGCCGACGGTGCCCTCGGCGTACTTGTCGCTGAACCAGTTGCCCATCGCCAGCAGGGTGGCCGGGGAGGCGTAGTTCTCGGACGCGATCAGCTTGAGCATGTCGCGCTGGTCGTGGACCTCCTGGCCAATCGCGTCGGCGACGCGCGGCTCGACCGCGCGGATGACGTCGAGGGCGGCGCGGTAGGCGGTGGACTCGGCGGAGCCGGACGGGGCGGGGTTCTCGGGCATCGGGGCCTCCGGACAGGGCGTCTGTGTCGTCGTGTTCGGTTCGGCCCAGGCGCACGGCACTGATCTTCCGGGCCGCTCCCCGATGGTTGGTCCCATCCCAGCGCGCCAGTCACGGCCCACGACCAGCCTACCGGCCGTACGGGGCGGACGGCGCGCCGTCTCAGAGGATGACGTGCGGCAGGAAGCGGGCGTAGGAGTCGGTGATCAGGCCGGAGGACTCGCGGATGCCGAGGCCGGCCGCCTCGTCGCCGACGACCCAGGCGCCGAGGACGACGTGGTTGCCGTCGAAGGCGGGCAGCGGGGCGAGCGCCTGGTAGCAGCAGGGCTCCTCGTGCGGCGCGGGCGGCGGGCTGCCGGGCGGGTGCAGGGTGACGCCCTCGCCCTCGCGGCCGAGCAGCGGCTTGGCGGCGTAGCCGGTGGTGCCTGCCAGCTCGCGGGGGCCGTCCAGGTGGGCCGGGAGGAGGTTCGGGTGGCCGGGGTACAGCTCCCAGAGGATCGCCAGCAGGGCCTTGTTGCTGAGCAGCATCTTCCAGGCGGGCTCGATCCACAGGGTGCTGCCGGTGCCGCCGCCGTTGTCCAGGGTGTCCAGGACGTGCCCGGCGAACTCGTCGGTGGTGAGCCATTCCCAGGGGTAGAGCTTGAAGATCGCGCGGATGAACTTCAGCCGGTTGTCCACGAAGCGGCCGGAGAGGGTGTCCCAGCCGATCTCCTCCATGGCGAGCCAGTCGGTGGCGAGCCCGGCCTGCTCGGCGGTCTCCTTGAGATAGGCGACCGTCATCAGGTCCTCGCCCAGTTCGTCGGCCGAGGAGTGCGCGAAGTGCAGCGGGGCGTTCGGCGGGAGCAGCTTCGCCTGCTTGCGCCAGACGTCGACCAGCCGCTCGTGCAGCGAGTTCCACTGGTCGGCGCCGGGGAAGCGGTCCTCCATCCAGAACCACTGCGCGGAGGCGGCCTCGACCAGGGAGGTCGGGGTGTCCGCGTTGTACTCCAGCATCCTCGCCGGGCCGGTGCCGTCGTAGTGCAGGTCGAACCTGCCGTAGACGGACGGGAGTTCGTCGCGGCGGTGCCATGCCTCGGTGACCGCGGCCGCCACCCGCGGGTCGGTGATGCCGAGGTCGGCGAGGCGGCCGCGCTCCACCAGGTGCCCGGCGGCGGCCAGGCACATGGCGTGCAGTTCCTCGACGGTCTCCTCCAGCGCCTCCACCTCGGCAAGCGAGAAGACGTAGTAGGCGCTCTCGTCCCAGTAGGGGCGCAGGCTGCCGTCGGGATGGCGGGTGAGCGGGTAGACGATCCCCTGCTCCTCGACGGTGCGCTGCCAGTCGGGCCGGGGCGTGATCGTACGGCGTTCCATGTGCGTGCTTCCCGGTCCGGTCAGCCGCCGGAGCTGCCGTGGCCGCTGCCGAAGCCGCCGCGGTGCACGCTGTGGTTGTCGTCGTCGTAGTGCGAACCGCCGGAGGAACCACTGGACTTGCCGGGCCGGGTGAAGGAACCGCCGCGGACCCAGGAGCCCTTCTTCTTGCCGCCGTAGTAGTAGGCGCCGTTGGCACCCGTGGTGAACTTGCAGTTCTTGTCGGAGACGATGTGGTAACCCTTGGCCACGTTGTAGCTGTCCCGGTCCACGCAGCGCTTGTCCGGGTCGGACGAGCAGGCGGTGAGGGCCACGGCGAGCAGCCCCATGCCGCCCAGGACGACTGTGGTGGACCTGAGTTGTGCGCGGGTGTCAGGCATGTTCTGTTCTCCCCCGTCGGTAGTGCGTTCGACCCACCCTAGAGACCGGCGCGCCGGTGCGCACCGGTACCCCCGGTCGTTTTCTACGGCAGGGCCCGGCACAGGGCCTCGAGGACGGTGGACCAGGTGCTGTCGGGCGGGGTGCCGTAGCCGACGACCAGGGCGTCCAGCGGGTCGGCGACGGCCAGCGGGTGGCGGTAGAAGGAGAGGCCGTGCAGGGCGAGCCCCTGCCAGCCGGCGGCCTGCAGGACCGTCTGCTCGGTGCCGGGCGGCAGCCGCAGCACCGCGTGCAGCCCGGCCGCGATGCCGGTGACCGTCACCTCGGGCGCCCGGTCGGCGACGGCGGCCGCGAGGGCGTCACGGCGGCGCCGGTAGCGCAGCCGGGCGGCGCGGACATGGCGGTCGTAGGCGCCGGAGGCGAGGAACTCGGCCAGCGTCAGCTGGTCCAGCACGCCGACGGTGTCGCTGTGCCCCTTGGCCGCGGTCAGCTCCGCCATGAGCGCCGGGGGCACCACCATCCAGCCCAGGCGCAGACCGGGGGCGAGGGCCTTGCTGGCGGTGCCCAGGTAGACGACGTGGCCGGGGTCGAGGCCCTGGAGGGCGCCCACGGGCTGGCGGTCGTAGCGGAACTCGCCGTCGTAGTCGTCCTCCAGGATCAGCCCGCCGGTGCGCCGCGCCCAGTCGACGACGGCGGCCCGCCGGTCGGGGTGCAGCGGGGTGCCCATGGGGAACTGGTGCGCGGGGGTGAGGAGCACGGCGCCCTCGCGGCTCAACGCCCCCGTTTCGGTGCCCAGTTCGCCGTACGGCAGCGCGGTCGTCGTCAGGCCCGCCCCGGCGAGCAGGTCGTGGTGCACGTCGAGGCCGTACGACTCGACGGCGACCGTGCGGGCACCCCGGCCGCGCAGCACCCCGCCCAGCAGGCGCAGGGCGTGCGAGAAGCCCGCGGTGATCAGCACCGAGCCGGGGTCGGCGCGCACACCCCGGACCCGGGCGAGGTATCCGGCGACGGCGGCGCGGAGTTCGGGGCGCCCGCGCGGGTCGCCGTAGCCCAGGGCGTCGTTGGGGGCCCGGTTCAGGGCGCGGCGGGCGGCCCTGAGCCACTCGGCGCGCGGGAAGGCGGCGAGGTCGGGGGTGCCGGGGACCAGGCTGTGGGCGGGGCGGCCCGGCGGGCGGCGCCGGGCGGGCGCGGCCTCCGCGCCGGCCGGGGACACCGCCCGGTCGGCCACGCGCGTGCCGGAGCCCTGGCGGGCGGTGAGCCAGCCCTCGGCGACCAGGCCGGCGTAGGTGTCGGCGACGGTGTTGCGGGCGATGCCGAGGTCCGCCGCCAGGGTGCGGGAGGACGGCAGGCGGGTGCCGGGGGCGAGCCTGCCGGTGCGTACGGCGTCGCGCAGCGCGTCGGTCAGCCCCCGGCGCAGGCCGCTGCTCCCGGCCGGTTCGAGGTGCAGGTCGATGCCCAGATTGGCCCATGAATCCGCCATGGGAATGGACCATACTCCTGGGCTGCTTCGCTCCTAGGCTTCCCGTATGGACACCACGGAGAACACAGGCGGTTACGCCCCCGAGCACCCCGCCCGCATGGCCTGGACCGAGCACGCGCCGGACGTCTACAAGGCGATGGTCCGCCTCGACGCCGCCGCCCGGAAGGGCCTCGACCCGACGCTGCTGGAGCTGGTGAAGATCCGCGCCTCCCAGCTCAACCACTGCGCCTTCTGCCTGGACATGCACACCAAGGACGCGCTGGCGGCCGGGGAGAGCCTGGAGCGGATCGTCCAGCTCAGCGCCTGGCAGGAGTCGTTGCACTTCTACACCCAGAGGGAACTGGCGGCGATCGAGCTGACCGAGGCGGTCACCGTGCTCACCGACGGCTTCGTGCCGGACGAGGTGTACGAGCGCGCCGCCAAGGAGTTCGAGGAGGCGGAGCTGGCGCAGCTGATCGCCTCGATCACGGTGATCAACGCCTGGAACCGGTTCGCCGTGTCGACCCGGATGGTGCCGGGGCACTACACGCCGGGGCAGCACAAGTAACCGGAAACCGGAAGCGGACGGCGGCGCGGCCCCCAGGCACGCGCCGCCGTCCGCGGTCCGGTGTCATCGGATCAGGGAAGCCAGCGCTTCCACTGGTCCGGGTGGGCGTCGACCCACTTCTTCGCGGCCTCCTCGGGGCTGAGCTTCTGCTCGGCGATCATGAGGGAGACCTCGTTCTGGTCCTCCGTCGTCCACTGGAACTTCTTCAGGAACTCCGCGCCCTTGCCGCCGGAGCGGGCGAAGTCGGCGTTGAGGAACTTGCGCAGCGGGGTCTTCGGGTACGCGCAGGTGATCTTCGCGGTGTCGGTGTCGCAGCCCTCCTTGTACGGCGGGAGCTTCACCTCCGTCATCGGCACCTTCTTGAACAGCCACTGGGGGGTGTACCAGTAGCTCAGGAAGGGCTTCTTCTCCTTGGCGAACTGCTTGATCTGGGTGATCTGCGCGGCCTCGGAGCCGGCGAAGACGACCTGGTAGTCCAGCTTCAGGTTCTTCACCAGGGCCTTGTCATGGGTGACGTAGGCCGGGGAGCCGTCCATGATCTGGCCCTTGCCGCCGGACTCGGCGGTGCGGAACCGGGAGGCGTACTTGTTGAGGTTCTTCCAGTTCGTGATGTCCGGGTGCTGCTTGGCGAAGTACGTCGGCACGAACCAGCCGATGTGCCCGGTGACGCCGAGGCCGCCCGCGTAGGAGACGGTCTTCTTGTCGTGGACGTACCGCTTCTCCTGCTCGGGGTGGCTCCAGTCCTCCAGCAGGGCGTCGACGCGGCCCTGGCTGAGCGCGTCCCAGGCGGGGATCTCGTCGACCTGGACGGTGTCGACGCGGTAGCCCATCTTGTGTTCGAGCAGGTACTTCGCGACGGCCACGTTGGACTGCGCGCCCACCCAGGACTGCACGGAGATGGTCATGCTCTTGGCGCCGCCCGCGTTGGCGAAGGGGCTCGCCTGCTTGGTCATGTCGGCGGCGCCGCAGCCGGTGAGCAGGGCGAGCGCGGACGCGGCCGCGACGCTCACCGAGAGGGTCGTACGGAATCGCATGTCACGCTCCCTTCTTCGCGCGGCGGCCGGTGGGCTGGGTGACCCGGTCGAGCATCAGGCCGAGGCAGACGATCGCGGCACCGGCGACCAGGCCGGTCGCCAGGTCGCCCTGGGCGAGGCCGAAGGCGACGTCGTAGCCGAGCGCCCCGGCGCCGACCAGGCCGCCGATGATGACGACGGCGAGGACCAGGACAACGCCCTGGTTGACGGCGAGCAGCAGCGAGCGCCGGGCCAGCGGGAGCTGGACCTGCCAGAGCTGCTGGCGGCCGGTGGCGCCCAGCGAGCGGGCGGACTCCAGCGCGGCCGGGTCGACCTGGCGCAGGCCCTGCGCGGTGATCCGGACGACGGCCGGGAGGGCGTAGACCACGGCGGCGGCGACGGCGGGGGCGCGGCCGACGCCGAACAGGGCGACGACCGGGATCAGGTACACGAACTGCGGCATGGTCTGGAACACGTCCAGCACCGGGCGCAGCATCCGGTCCACCCGGTCGCTGCGGGCGGCCGCGATACCGGTGGCGATGCCGAGGACCAGGGTGACGGCGACGGCGGCCAGCACCTGGGACAGCGTGTCGAGGGAGGAGTCCCACACGCCGAGCACGCCGATCGCGGCCATGGCGAGGGTGGCGGTCAGCGCGGTGCGCCAGGTGCCGATCAGCCAGGCGAGGCCGGCGACGATCAGCAGCACCGACCACCAGGGCAGCGCGCGCAGGCCGTCGCGCAGCGGGTCCAGCATCCAGGTGGTGAAGTGCGCGGCCCAGTCGGCGGTACCGCCGACGACGGGGACACCGGAGTAGAGGTGGGCGGTCATCCAGTTGACGGCGTGGTTGACCGGCTCGGCGATGTTCAGGATCACGGCGCCGGGCCATTCGGCGGCGCCGAGCAGCCGGGCGACGACCGCCGCGGCGACGGTGCCCGCGAGCGCGAGCAGCCACACCGTGCGGCGGGACTCCCCGGAGTCGTCGGCGGCCCGGCCGGCGGCGGCGGTGACGCGGTCCAGCACGATGGCGAGCAGCACGATCGGGATGCCGGCCGCGAGGGCGGCGCCGACGTCGACGGAGGCGAGCGCCTGGTAGACGCGGTCACCGAGGCCGCCGGCGCCGATGACGGAGGCGATGACGGCCATGGACAGCGCCATCATGATCGTCTGGTTGAGGCCGAGCAGGAGTTCCTTGCGGGCCAGCGGGATGCGCGCGGTCAGCAGCCGCTGGCGCGGGGTGGCGCCCAGCGAGCGCACGGCCTCCAGCACCTCGGGGTCGGCGCCGCGCAGGCCGAGCGCGGTGAGGCGGGCCATCGGCGGGGCCGCGTAGACCACGGTGGCGAGGACGGCGGCGGGGACACCGATGCCGAAGACCAGGACCACGGGCAGCAGGTAGGCGAAGGCAGGCAGCACCTGCATGGTGTCCAGCACCGGGCGCAGGGCGCGGTCCAGCCGGTCGGAGAGCCCGGCGGCGAGGCCGAGCAGGACGCCGACGGCGACCGAGGCGAGGACGGCGGCCACCATGAGCGCGAGGATCTGCATGGTGGGCAGCCACATGCCGAGCGCACCGCAGGCGAGGAACGCCACGGTGGTGCCGGCGGCCAGCTTCACCCCGGCCACCCGCCAGGCGACCAGGGCGCCGAGCGCGGTGACGCCGACCCAGCCCATGGCGAGCAGGGCGAGGTAGACACCGCGTACGCAGAGCACGACCGCGTTGCTGATGTGGCCGAAGAAGTAGAGGAACAGCGGGTGGCTGTCCCGGTTGTTCATCACCCAGTCGCTGGCGTCGCCGAGCGGGCCGGTGAGGCTGACGGTCAGCGCGTGCGGCCAGTGCCCGCTGCCCCAGCGGCTGTCGAGCAGGGGCACGAGGACGACGGCGGCGACGGCGAGCGTCAGGAGCTTGGCGGCCGGGCGGGACCTGAGCAGGCCGGGCAGGGCGCGCCGGGAGGCGGGGGCGGTGATCGTGGCCATCAGACCGCCTCGGGCTCGGGGACGGGGGGCGTGAGGACCGCCGGCTCGGCGCCGGGGTCCTCGGGGGCGGCCGGGCCGGTGCCCGCCACCACGTTCAGCAGCGCGTCGGAGTCGACGACGCCCATGCAGGTGCCGTCGTCCATCACCCGGGCCGGTGCGCCCGCGCGGGCGACGGCCTCGATGGCCTCGGCGACCGGGGCCTCGGGGCGCACGGCGGGACCGCTGCCGGCCTCCTCGCGGGTGGCGGGGCGCATCGCGGTACGGCAGGTGACGACCTGCTCGCGGGGCACGTCGCGGACGAACTCGCGGACGTAGTCGTCGGCCGGGGAGTTGACGATCTCCTCGGGCGTGCCGAGCTGGACCACGCGGCCGTCGCGCATCAGGGCGATGCGGTCGCCGAGCTTGAGGGCCTCGGAGAGGTCGTGGGTGATGAACACCATCGTCCGGCCCTCCTCCTCGTGCAGGCGGACGACCTCGTCCTGCATGTCGCGCCGGATCAGCGGGTCGAGCGCGCTGAACGGCTCGTCGAAGAGCAGCACCTCGG
Source organism: Streptomyces sp. NPDC046860 (assembly GCF_040645115.1). Lineage (NCBI taxonomy): Bacteria > Bacillati > Actinomycetota > Actinomycetes > Kitasatosporales > Streptomycetaceae > Streptomyces > Streptomyces sp. NPDC046860. The sequence goes on from NZ_JBEYXQ010000010.1 coordinate 75,212, forward strand.
GGTCGACGGCGAGGGCGCGGGCGAGGCCGACGCGCTGGCGCTGGCCGCCGGAGAGCTGGCCGGGGCGGCGCTTCTCCATGCCCGCGAGGCCGACCTTCTCGACGACCTCGGCGGCCCGCTCGCGCCGCTCGGAGCGCGAGACGCCCTGGATCTCCAGGCCGTAGGCGACGTTGTCGAGGACGGTGCGGTGCGGCAGCAGGCCGAAGTGCTGGAAGACCATCGCGGCGCGGTGGCGGCGCAGTTCGCGCAGCCGGCCCCGGTCCATGGCGCGCACGTCCTCGCCGTCGATGGCGATGGTGCCGGCGGTGGGCTCGATGAGCCGGGTCAGGCAGCGCACCAGGGTGGACTTGCCGGAGCCGGACAGGCCCATGACGACGAAGACCTCGCCCTTGCGGACCTCGAAGGACACGTCCCGCACGGCGGCCGTGCAGCCGGTCTCGGCGCGCAGCTCGGCGGGGCTCAGGGCGGCCAGCCTGGGGTCGGCGGGGACGCGCTCGGGCTTGGGGCCGAACACCTTCCACAGACCGTCGACGGCGAAGACCGGCGCGGCCGTCCCCTCGGCGGAGGTCGGCGGCTTGCGCGTGGGCACGGTGAGCGTCATCGCGCGTCACCACCGATCAGTTCGACAGCCTTCTCCCCGACCATGAGCACTCCGATCATCGGGTTCACCGCGGTCATCGTCGGGAAGACGGACGCGTCGGCGATACGGATGCCGCCCAGACCCCGGACACGCAACTCGGGGTCCACCACGGCGAGTTCGTCATCGGCGGCGCCCATCTTGCAGGTGCCGGCCGGGTGGTACACGGTGTGCGCGACCTTGCGCGCGTACTCGCTCAGCTCCTCGTCGCCCTGGACCTCGGGCCCGGGGCAGACCTCGCGCTTGAGCCAGTGGGCCAGCGGCTCCGACTTCGCTATCTCGCGGGCGATGCGGATGCCGTCGACCAGGGTCTGGGCGTCGTAGTCGTCCTCGTCGGTGAAGTACCGGAAGTCCAGCGCGGGCTTCACCTCGGGGTCCGCGCTGGTGAGGTACAGCCGGCCGCGGCTCCTGGGCTTGGGGATGTTCGGGGTCATGGAGACGCCGAACTCGGGCCGCTCGTACCCCAGTCGCTCCGGGTTGTCCGTGAACGGGATCTGGTAGAAGTGGAACATCAGGTCCGGGCCCGCGTGTCCGGGGTCGCGGCGCACGAACAGGCCCGCGTCGGAGTCCATCGCGGAGTTGTCCGGGATGGGTCCGTCCGTCTCCCAGACGATCACCGACTCCGGGTGGTCGAGCAGGTTCTCACCGACGCCGGGCAGGTCGAGCACGACCGGGATGCCGAGGGCCTCCAGGTCGGCGCGCGGGCCGATGCCCGAGTGCATCAGCAGGCGCGGGGTGTCGACGGCGCCGGCGCACAGGACGACCTCGTTGCGCGCCTTGACCAGCAGCTCCCGGCCGTCCTTGGTGCGGACGTGGACGCCCTCGGCGCGGGTGCCGTCCAGCTCCAGCCGGTACGCCCAGGTCTCCAGGAAGAGGTGGAGGTTCGGGCGCTCGTCCATCACCGGGTGCAGGTAGGCGACGGAGGCCGAGGACCGCTTGTTGTTCTCGGGGTGGTACGAGAGGTCGAAGAAGCCGACACCGTCGGTGAACGGCTTCTTGTTGAAGCCCTCGATCCGCGGCACGCCGAGCGCGGACTGCGCGGCGTCCACGAAGTCCCGCGCGATGGCGTTGCGGTCCTTCTCGTCCACCGGGACGATGTTGTTCTTCAGCCGGGCGAAGTACGCCTCCATCGGGACGGCGCCCCAGCCGGTCGCCCCGGCCCGCTCCCACTCGTCCCAGTCGGACGGGAGCGGCTTGAACGAGATCAGGGTGTTGTGCGAGGAGCAGCCGCCGAGCACCCGGGCCCGGCTGTGCCGGATGTGGGAGTTGCCGCGCGGCTGCTCGGTGGTCGGGTAGTCGTAGTCGAGGTCGCCGCCGAGCAGGCCCATCCAGCGGCGCAGCGTCAGCACGTCGTCGCGGTCGACGTCGCTCGGGCCGCCCTCGATGACGGCGACGGTGACGTCCGGGTTCTCGGTCAGGCGGGAGGCGATGACGGAGCCCGCCGTGCCGCCGCCGACGACGACGTAGTCGTACTCGTGGGTGTGTTCGGGCATGGGGTGTCTGACTCCTGGGGGCGGGGAGGTCGTACGAAGGTCTCGGGGCCGGGGTCAGCCGGCGAACCAGCGCACCGGGCCGGGGGCGAGGTTCTGGTACACGTGCTTGGCCTCGCGGTACTCGGCCAGGCCGGCGGGGCCCAGTTCGCGGCCGGTGCCGCTCTTGCCGAAGCCGCCCCACTCCGCCTGCGGCAGGTAGGGGTGGAAGTCGTTGATCCACACGGTGCCGTGGCGCAGCCGGGCGGCGACGCGCCGGGCGCGGCCGGCGTCGGTGGTCCAGACGGCGCCCGCGAGGCCGTACTCGGTGTCGTTGGCGAGGGCGACGGCCTCGTCCTCGGTGCGGAAGGTCTCGACGGTGAGGACCGGCCCGAAGACCTCCTCCCGCACGACGCGCATCTCGCGGTGGCAGTGGTCGAGGACGGTCGGCTCGTAGAAGTAGCCGGACCCGGGGCGGTCCTCGGTGGGCTCGGGGCGCTTGCCGCCGCAGACCAGGCGCGCACCCTCGGCGAGGGCGGAGGCGACGAAGTCCTCGGTCTTGGCGCGCTGCTGCTCGGAGACGAGGGGGCCGCACTCGACACCGGGCGCGGTGCCGCGGCCGAGCCTGATCTTCCGGGCGCGGCTGGCGAGTTCGGCGACGAAGCGGTCCCGTACGGACTCCTCGACGATGAGCCGTCCACCCGCCGAGCAGACCTGGCCGCTGTGGATGAACGCGGCGTTGAGGGCCTGGTCGACGGCGGTGTCGAAGCCCTCCTCGGTGGCGCAGGCGTCGGCGAAGACCACGTTGGGGTTCTTGCCGCCGAGTTCGAGGGCGACCTTCTTGACGGTGGGCGCGGCGGCCTGGGCCACCTTGACGCCGCTGACCAGGCCGCCGGTGAAGGAGACCAGGTCGACGTCGGGGTGCTCGGCGAGGCGGGCGCCCACGGTGTGGCCGGGGCCGGTGACCAGGCCCGCGACGCCCTCGGGCAGTCCGGCCTCCACCAGCAGCCCGATCAGCGCGATCGTGGTCATCGGGGTGATCTCGCTGGGCTTGATCACAAAGGTGTTGCCCGCGGCGAGCGCCGGGGCGATCTTCCAGCTGGCCTGGAGCAGCGGGTAGTTCCACGGCGTGATCAGCGAGCAGACGCCGACCGGCTCGTGCACGACGACGCTGTGGATGTCGGCCGAACCCGCGTCGACCACCCGGCCGGGCGCCTCGGCGGCCACCAGGTCGGCGAAGTAGCGGAAGGCGTCGGCGACGCAGTCGATGTCGACGCGGCCCTCCTCGACGGTCTTGCCCGCGTCGCGGCTCTCCAGCAGGCCCAGCTCCTCGCGGTCGCGGACCAGGAGGTCGGCGACGCGGCGCAGCAGGGCGGCGCGCTCGGCGACCGGGGTGTGCGGCCAGGGGCCCTCGTCGAACGCCCGGCGGGCCGCGGCGACCGCCCGGTCGACGTCCTTGGCGTCCCCCTCCGCGACCACGGCGAACGGCCGGCCGTCCGCGGGGTCGAGGATCTCGCGTGTAGCGCTGGAGTCTGCTTCCAGCCACTCGCCCCCCGCGTGGATGGTGGCCGTAGCCAGTCGTTCCGTTCTGTCCGCCATGATCGGTTTTGCCTTCCGTTCCTGTTCAGCGGCCCTGAGTGACAGAGCTGCCACGTCCGGGCGGTTGACCGCATGCCCTCGGCCGGCGAAACGCATGCGCATTCAGTGGCCGAAAGTGTGCTGGGTCACGGAAATTACGGGAGAAAGGCGGAGGAATCGGGCGCGGGAGAGTGGCATGGATCACGACGGCGGTACGCACAGGAGCGAACCGGGTCGATTCGATCAGTCCAGCGGCGCGTGCCCGGCCGGGTCGCAGTTCATGCCGGGCGGGCAGAACCAGGCGAGCGCGGTGGTGAGGAGCTCCAGCTCGTCCTCCCGGCCGTCGGCGTCGGCACCGTACGCGGCGAGGGCGTAGATCTTGCCGTCGTCGGCGACGAACCGCTCGTCGTAGACGTGCCAGGTGCCGACCTCGGGCTCGTCGCGGATCGTGTCCGCCAGGTACTCCAGACGGGAGCCGGTGAAGCCGCCCTCGTCGAGGTTGCTCAGCGACAGCTTCTCGAAGCCGCGGGGCTTGGCCGTCGCGGGCGACAGGTACAGCTCGAAGGAGGCGTCGGGGGAGGCTTCCGACACCTCGTACACCTGGAGCCTGCGCTCGCGGTCGGGGCTGCGGAAGCTGACCACGGCGATGCCGTGCTCGGAGGGGACCGTGGCCCGCGTCCACCCCTCGGGCACGGCGGTGCGGAAGCCCTCGGGGTCGTCGCGCAGCGCGTACCCGGCGGGCGGGGCGCTGGGCGAGGGCGACGGGGAGGTGGGCTCCGGGGTGCCGGAGGTCTCCTGCCCGGCCGTCGCCGGGGCGGAGGGCGTGTGCCCGGCGGCGGGGCGCCGGTCGCCGTCACCGTCGTCGTCCTTGCCGACGACCAGGGCCAGAACCAGGCTCACCGCTATCCCGGCCGCCGCCGCGCCGACGATCACCGACCACAGGACACGCCGGCTCGGACCCCCGGCGGGCGGCGGGGAGGGCTCGGCAGGCGGCCAGGAGGCGGTGGCGGACGGCACCGGCGAGGGGTCCGCGAGCGACCAGGGGGCGGTCGGGGGCGCGGGCCGGTCCCCGGGCGGCCAGGCGACGGTCGGCGACTCCGCGGGCACGGAGGGGCCGGAGGGGGGCCAGGAGGAGGCGGGTGTCACGTGGTCCGGCCGCGTCGGGGCGGCGTCCGATGCGTCGGTGCCCGCCCGGGAGCCGGCCGGGGGCCAGGAGGCGGGGGCAGGCGGTGCGGCTGAGTCGGGTGCGTCGGCGTCCGCCGGAGAGTCGGCCTCGGGCCGGGTGGGGGACGTGGGGGCGGCCGGGGGCCAGGTGCGGGGTGGATCGTCGGTGGCGGCCGGGGGCCAGACGGGGGCGGGCGGGTCGGCCGGGGGCCCGGCGGCCGGAGGCCACGCCGGGGCCGGGGGCGCGTGGTCCGGAGGTGCCGGCGTGTCACCGGCCGGCCGGGCCCCCGTACCGTCCTCCCACCGCTGGGTGTCCTCGTTCCAGTACCGCTCTCCCCCGCTCATCGCGGCCCCCCTCCTGGTCTTCCGGTCACATTCCGAGCAGCCCGGCCACCGCGCCCGCCGAGGCGAGCACGCCGAGCAGGGCCTGGGAGTCGTCCAGCAGCTGCCGCAGGCGCTCGCGGCGCGTGGGGCCCGCCTGGCCGGTACGGGTGATCTCCGCCTCGGTCTCGGCGAGCGCCTCGTCCAGCGCGACCGTCCCCTCGGTGCTGCGCACCCGCTCCAGATCGGCCCGCAACTCACGTACGGCCTTCAGGAGTTCACTGTCGGCCGGCTCCCCGGCGCCGCCGTGGTGGTGGCTCTCGGCGTGGGCGTGGCTGCCGACGGCGAAGGTGCTCCCCGACACGTCTCCGATGCGCACGCTCGGCTCGCTGGGCTGGTCACCGGCCATGTCAGGCTCCCTTCTGCGGCGCGCTCGCGCCCGGTGCGGTGGAGGTGGCGGAGGCGTGGCTGCCGACCGCGAAGGTGCTGCCCTCGATCCGGCCGATGTGCACGTCACCGTTGCTGATGTTGACGACCTTCCGGACGAACTCGCCGGTCTCGTAACCGGATTCGGCGAGCGCGGACCGTACCCCGTCGGCCACCCGGTCCTGCACGGCCCGCAGGTAGCGGGCCACGTCCATCTCCTGGAACAGCGAGCCGACCGGGGTGGAGCCCAGCTCGCGCACCGACAGGGCGGGGCCGTCCGGGAGGGCGCCCGCGTAGCCGCCGGTCAGCAGCCGCCACCCGTGCACCAGGCCCCGGCCGAGCTGGGCGAGCGCGCGGCCCGCCGAGCCCGGCACCAGGACGAGGGCGGTGGCGGCCTTGCCGAGGGTGTTGTTATTGCGGAACCGGTGGGCCGTCCGGTCGGCCTCCTTGAAGTCCGCCCGCACCGGCGTGAGCACGTGCGGGGCGATCTCCAGCATCAGCAAGCCGCCCTGGGTGTGGACGCGGACGTAGACGGTGACGACCAGCTCCTCCTCCCAGCCGCCGACCCGCACGCGCAGGAAGTGCCGCCGCTTCTCGGCGCCCTCCTCCACCGCCCGCGCCCGGTGCTCCTCGAACGCCTGCGCGGTGTACGGGGCCTGCTCGCGGTCGAGCAGCCCCTCCACCGGGAGGAACACGCACTCGTCGATCTCCAGGCGGCGCAGCCGGTCCCGGACACCGGGGCCCGCGTACCCGGCCGGGACGCGCAGCTGCTCCAGCCGGGGGCGGACCTTCTCCAGGATCGCCCGGTTGCTGAGCGGCTGCCGCTCCTTCCTCAGCTCGTCCGGCTTGAGCTCGACGGCGAACACCCAGGTGTCGTACGCGTCTCCGGCGCCGCAGAAGGGGCGCGCCTCGTGGTACATGACCAGCGGGGCGTGCTGTTCCAGCCGGATGCGCCGCCCCAGCCGCATCAGACGGGGGCCCGGCGCCTGCTCGGCGGGGTCGGAGGAGACGTCCGCGAAGCGCCGCGGGGAGAGTTCGGCGGTCAGGGCCCGGCTGAACTGGGTGCGCTGGGCGTGGACGCACAGCGCGATCAGCGCGAGCACGACCAGGGCGAACCACGCCTGCCAGACCTCGACGGCGGGGGTGAGGGAGTCGGAGAAGTCGTCGGGGCCGCCGTAGCCGTACGGGTCGTAGGACGGCTCGTCGGGCGAGGCCCCGCCGAACGCGGCGAAGACGGTGAGGACGAACAGCGCGGCGAACCACGCGCGCCCCCACCACCGCGCCAGGAAGGCGAAGATCAGGCGGTACAGCGGCGGCTGCTCGGCCCGGCCGCGCAGCCAGGGGGCGAGCGCGAGCCAGATGCTGGGCCACAGGTACAGCGCGAACAGCCCGCCGCTGAGCGGGATGCCCACCAGCCACAGCCCGGCGATGGCCCCCGCCCACCCCAGCTCCTGGCGCCGGGCCCGCAGGGCGTGCGCGAGCACCCTGGCCGCGTCGAAGCCGAGCGAAGGCGCCACGATCCGCTGCTCGTTGAGGTGGAGTTCCTCGATGACCCGGTCCCGGTAGCCGGAGTCCAGATACGTACCCGCGCACAGCAGCCGGGTCGCCTCGCTCGTGTGGGGCGGCGCGGGCGGCGGATGGTCCGGCGCCCCCTCGGCCACGGACCGCTCCGCCTGCTCCGGCACGTGAGCACTGCTCATGCCATCCCCCGATGCATGGAAGTCCCGCACCCACGAGAAGGTGGACGCGACCGCCGAGCATAGAGGGGTGACGGGTGGTCAGGGAACCGGAATTCCGGCGACCGGAACCGGACCTCCCCGCCCGCACCCCCGCCGCGGAGCGCGTAGCATCGCCCTCCACCCCCCACCGATGATCAACTCCGGTCCGTTGGCACCGAGTTGTCCACTTCTAGGAGCCGTGCATGCCCGCGCTGCTGAACCCTGTCCTCGATCTGCTGATGCTCAGGGGCACCGTGACCGCCGTGGAACGGTTCACCGCGCGGATGCGCCGGCTGCGCATCGAGGGCGACGCGCTGGCCGGGCTGGACGTCCTGCCCGGTCAGCAGGTCCGGGTCCTGGTGGGCACCGCGCTCACCCGCCGTACGTACTCGGTGTGGCGCTACGAGCCGTCCGGCGCGGTCGAGTTGTGCGTGCTGGACCACGCCGGTGACGGCCCCGGCGCCCGCTGGTCGCGCGAGGCCGCGGTCGGCGACGAGGTGCGGATGGGCAAGCCGGAGGGGTCCTTCACGCTGCGCCCCGACGCCGCTCACCACGTCTTCGTGGGGGACGAGACCGCGTCCGTGGCGTTCGGCGCGATGCTCGCCGCGCTGCCCGACGGGGCGCGGGTGTCGGGCTGCGTCGAGACGGGGACGGCGGCCGACCGGCTGCCGCTGACCCACGCGGGACGGCTCGACTGGGTGCTGCGCGGCGAGGTCCCGCTGGCCGAGGCGGTGGGCCGGCTGGCGCCCGCGCCGGGCGGGGTGGCCTACGTGGCCGGTGAGGCGCGCGCCGTGCAGGCGGTACGCCATGTGCTGCGGGACGCGGGCTGGGACCGGCGCTCGGTGCTGACCAAGCCGTTCTGGACGCCGGGCAAGCGCGGCCTGGAGTAGCCGACACACGGGAACGGGCCCCGTCCGTAAAGACCGGAGGGGGCCCGTCACTCGTGCGTGCGGGGCTCAGATGAGGCCGAGACCGCGGACCGCGTCGCGCTCCTCCGCCAGCTCCCGCACCGAGGCGTCGATGCGGGCGCGGGAGAACTCGTTGACGTCCAGGCCCTGGACGATCTCGTACTTGCCGTCCTTGGTGGTGACGGGGAAGGAGGAGATCAGGCCCTCCGGGACGCCGTAGGAGCCGTCCGACGGGATGCCCATGGAGGTCCAGTCGCCCTCGGCGGTGCCGTTGACCCAGGTGTACACGTGGTCGATGGCGGCGTTGGCGGCGGAGGCGGCCGACGAGGCACCGCGGGCCTCGATGATCGCGGCACCGCGCTTGGCGACGGTCGGGATGAAGTCGTCGGCCAGCCACTGCTCGTCGTTCACGACCTCGGCGGCGTTCTTGCCCGCGACCGTGGCGTGGAAGATGTCCGGGTACTGGGTCGCGGAGTGGTTGCCCCAGATCGTCAGGCGCTTGATCTCGGAGACCGGGGTGCCCGTCTTCTTCGCGAGCTGGGTCAGCGCGCGGTTGTGGTCGAGGCGGGTCATCGCGGTGAAGCGCTCGGCCGGTACGTCCGGGGCGGCGGCCTGGGCGATCAGGGCGTTGGTGTTGGCCGGGTTGCCGACGACGAGGACCTTGATGTCGTCCGCGGCGTTGTCGTTGATGGCCTTGCCCTGCGGCTTGAAGATGCCGCCGTTGGCCTCCAGGAGGTCACCGCGCTCCATGCCCTTGGTGCGCGGGCGGGCGCCGACGAGGAGGGCGACGTTGGTGCCGTCGAAGGCCACGTTCGGGTCGTCGGTGATGGTGATGCCGTTCAGCAGCGGGAACGCGCAGTCGTCCAGCTCCATCGCCGTGCCCTCGGCGGCCTTGAGCGCGGGGGTGATCTCCAGGAGGCGCAGGTTGACCGGCACGTCCGCGCCGAGCAGCTGGCCGGAGGCGATGCGGAAGAGCAGGGCGTAACCGATCTGGCCGGCCGCGCCGGTGACGGTGACGTTCACGGGAGTGCGGGTCATGGCGTTCTCCGTATGACAGCTGGCGGTGGGGCGTCGCTGCCCCGGGCGGATGATCGATCTCTTGGCGTCAAGAGAGATCAGCGGTCAGGCTATCGCGCATCCGGCAGCCCGGAAGTCCGGGGCCCTGTGGCCCGCCCCACAGGACCGGCCGCCGTGACCGGGCCCGGACACGGCGGCGGCCGCCTGTCCGGGAGAGGAGGACCGAGGCGGCCGCCGGTGGGGGTACCGGCTCGCCGGACTCCCGTGGGGGGATACTTCTCCGCCTGCCCCGGTTCCGGCGGCTCATGCGCACCGCGTCCCGAACTCCCGCGCTCACTCGGTGCATCCGGCCGGACCGGCCGCCAGGGTCACGCACGCCTCGGCCTCACCGGCGCCGGTCACCGCGACCATCGGCGTGTACGCGTCGGTGTCCCCGGCGGCGGTGACGTCACCCCGCTGAGCCGCCCGGCCCGCCGTCACGCGCACCCGGTCGCCCCGGCCGGCGCCGGTGATCCGCCCCCAGGCGGCACCGCAGGTGCTGCTGTAGCGGACCTCCAGCGTCGCCGCGCCGACCGTGACGGACTTGGCGGTCCTCGCCAGGCCGTCACCGCTGCACCCCATGGCCTCGGCGTCCTTGCCCGCGCAGCCGGACCCCACGCACTTGACCCCGGGCGGCGGTTCGGCGGCCCTGGTGGCGGGCGGGGCGGACGGGGCGGCGCCGCGGGCGGCCCCGTTCTCCCCCTCCTCGCCGCCGCGGCCGGTGAGCAGCACGAGGGCGCCGATCACGGCGAGCGCGGTGACGGCGCCCGCGACGAAGAGCAGGAGGCGGCGTCTGTCCCCGCGCGGCCCCGCGGTCGCGGAGGGCTGCCGCGCGTCCGCGTCCCCCGCGTCGCCGGCTGCCGGCGGGACGGCGTCGGCCGACGCGGCACCGGACGACGGTCCGGGCTCCGCACCCGCGTCCCCGGCCCCGGCGGTCCCGGCCACCCCTGCACCGGCCACCCCTGCCCCGGTTCCGGCCTCGGACCGCGCGCCGCCGAGGTCGCCCAGCTCTGCGCGGGCCCGGGTGATGCTGATCTGCTCCATGGTGCGGTCGTGCCGCATCTCCGCCCGGCTCCAGGCGCGTTCGGCCAGCTCCCACAGGGTGGTGAGGTGGACCGGGCTGGTGCCGGTGACCTCGGCGAGGGCCAGGATCGCGCCCCTCGGCGCGAGCAGCCGGCCGTTCAGATACCGCTCCCAGGACGTCTTGCTGTACCCCGTGCGGTCGGCCAGCGCGGCGACACCGAGACCCCCCTGGTCCACGAGCCGCCGCAATTGTCCGGTGAACTCCCCGATCTGCGGATCGAGATCGTCCGGCAGCGCCTTCCAACGCGCCATGGGTCCCCCCCTCGTCGCTCCCCCGGCGGGAACCGCGACGCCTCCCCGCGTCACACCCCGCCCCCGGTTCCAAGGTAGCCCGCGAGAGGGGGGTCTTCATGACGTATCCGGCGAACTGCCCTTGTTGCGGCGCGGGTTGTCAGGTGTGGCAGGGCGCGGACACGGTGGCGGAACGGTCACTTCCGTGCCACAGCGCACGGACAGGCGTTGCCCGGCCCACCCGGCGGACGCCAGGGTGAAGTCCCGGTGACTCGCCCCCGATCGGGGGTGGGGGCGAGTCACCGGCCTTGCGGGCCACGGTGAAGAGGAACTAGCCGGCCACGGTGAAGTGCAACGTGTCCTTGAGGAACGGGACGCTCAGCCAGGGCTCGGGCTGGACCATCAGGGCCAGCAGGACGATCGTGAGGCCCAGCACCCCGTACGTGACGATGTCGGTGAACCGGGAGCGCACGGCCAGCATGCCGACGCCGGGCAGCGTCCAGCGCATCGCGGCGCCCGCCAGCAGGGCGGAGCCGATCAGCAGGAGGCCGACGCGGGTCACGTCGAGGGCGACCAGCAGCAGGCCGAGCGCGGCGGCGCAGAGCACGACGAGCACGGGCCACTGCCGTGCGGGCGCCGGGGCGTCACCGGCCGCGGCGCGACCGCCGCCCTCGGGACGGGCGGTGTCCTTGGTGAACAGCGGGAAGCGGCGGGTGATGCGCCTCGTGCGCCCCTGGGCGTCGGGGGCGCTGATCGCGTCCCGCACCTGCGGCTCCCCGGTTTCCTCAGCCGGCACGGCGCTCTGCCGCCTCCACCACGTTGACCAGCAGCTGCGCGCGGGTCATCGGACCCACGCCGCCGGGGTTCGGGGAGATCCACCCCGCGACCTCGGCGACGTCCGGGTGGACGTCACCGACGATCTTGCCCTCGGCGTTGCGGGAGACACCGACGTCCAGCACGGCCGCGCCCGGCTTGATGTCCTCGGCGCGGATCAGGTGCGGGGCACCGGCGGCCGAGACGACGATGTCGGCACGCTTGAGGTGGTAGGCGAGGTCACGGGTGCCGGTGTGGCACTGGGTGACGGTGGCGTTCTCGCTGCGGCGGGTGAGCAGCAGCGGCATCGAGCGCCCGATGGTCACGCCGCGGCCGACGACCACGACCTCGGCGCCCTTGGTCTCCACGCCGTACTGACGCAGCAGGGTGAGCACGCCGTTGGGGGTGCAGGGCAGCGGGGCGGGCTCGTTGAGGACCAGGCGGCCGAGGTTCATCGGGTGGAGGCCGTCGGCGTCCTTCTCCGGGTCCATCAGCTCCAGGATGCGGTTCTCGTCGATGCCCTTGGGCAGCGGGAGCTGGACGATGTAGCCGGTGCAGTCGGGGTCCTCGTTCAGCTCGCGGACGACCGCCTCGATCTCCTCCTGCGTGGCCGTCGCCGGCAGCTCACGCTGGATGGAGGCGATACCGACCTGGGCGCAGTCGCGGTGCTTGCCCGCGACGTACTTCTGGCTGCCGGGGTCCTCCCCGACCAGGACGGTGCCGAGGCCGGGCGTGATTCCCTTCTCCTTCAGCGCCGCCACGCGGGCGGTCAGATCGGACTTGATCGCTGCTGCGGTGGCCTTGCCATCGAGAATCTGGGCGGTCATGCACCCATCCTCGCGGATGACCGCCCCCCGGTTCCAATCCGGTCCGCGTGGGCTCCGCCACCGTCGCGTCCCAGATGTCCGGCGTTGATCGTTGATGTTGCACTTGCACAACACATCTGGAATGCGGCTGGACAAGAAGTTGTGGCTCCACAACCATGAACGGCGCATGCATCGCGGTCCGGTGGGGGGCATACCGCTCAGTTCTTGACGTTCCTCCGTGCCTTCCGCGCAGTTCCCGCAGTACCAACGGAGGAAACCAGCCATGAGCTTCGGCGCGCCCCAGAATCCCTACGGTCAGCCGCAGGACCCCCAGCAGGGCTACGGGCAGCCCCAGCAGCCCGGCTACCCGCAGGCGCCGCAGGGCGTGCCGCCGCAGCCCGGCTACGGCTACCCGCAGGCGCCCCCGGTCCCGCAGCAGGCCGGTTACGGCTACCCGCAGCAGCCCGGCTACGGCTACCAGCAGCCGCCGTACGCGAACTGGGGCCAGCGCTTCCTCAGCAGGCTGATCGACACCGTCCTGTACATGGTGGTCTACCTGCCGCTCGTGCTCATCGGCGCGAAGGCGGAGATCCCGGCGCTCGCGCTCATCGGCTTCCTCTTCATGATCGCCTTCCTGGTCTACCAGGTCATCCAGGAGGGCCGGACGGGACAGACGATCGGCAAGAAGGTCGTCGGCACCCGCACGCTGAAGGAGGACACCGGCCAGCCGCTCGGCGGCGGCATGGCGTTCGTCCGCCAGCTCGCCCACATGCTGGACAGCCTGCCGTGCTACCTCGGCTACCTGTGGCCGGCCTGGGACTCCAAGCGCCAGACCTTCTCCGACAAGGTCTGCGGCTCGATAGTCATCCGCACCAAGTAGGCGCCGTACGCGAGGCGGCCGCCCGCTCCCCTTCCGCGAGGGGAGCGAGCGGCCGCCTTTCGCGTGCGCTCAGTGGAAGAAGTGCCGCGTGCCCGTGAAGTACATGGTCACGCCCGCCTCCTTGGCGGCCTCCACGACCTGCTCGTCCCGGATCGAGCCGCCCGGCTGCACGATGGCGCGCACCCCGGCGTCGATCAGGATCTGCGGTCCGTCGGGGAAGGGGAAGAACGCGTCGGAGGCCGCGAACGCGCCCCGCGCCCGCTCCTCGCCCGCCCGCTCGACCGCCAGCTTGCAGGAGTCGACGCGGTTGACCTGGCCCATGCCGACGCCGACCGAGGCGCCGTCCTTGGCGAGCAGGATCGCGTTGGACTTCACCGCCCGGCACGCCCGCCAGGCGAACGCCAGCTCCGCCAGCTCCGCCGGGGAGAGCGCGTCGCCGCTGGCCAGCGTCCAGTTGGCGGGGTCGTCGCCGTCGGCCTGGAGCCGGTCGGCCTCCTGGACCAGCACCCCGCCGTCGACCGGCTTGATCTCGACGGTGGCGGCGGGGCCCTGCGGGGCCTTCAGCACCCGGATGTTCTTCTTCCGGGCGAGGGCCTCCAGCGCGCCCTCCTCGTAGTCCGGCGCCACGATGACCTCGGTGAAGATCTCCGCGACCTGCTCGGCCATCTCCTTGCTGACCGGCCGGTTCACCGCGATGACCCCGCCGAAGGCGGACAGCGGGTCGCAGGCGTGCGCCTTGCGGTGCGCCTCGGCGACGTCCGCGCCGACCGCGATGCCGCACGGGTTGGCGTGCTTGATGATCGCCACGCACGGCTCGTCGTGGTCGTACGCGGCACGGCGGGCGGCGTCCGTGTCCGTGTAGTTGTTGTACGACATCTCCTTGCCGTGGAGCTGCTCGGCCTGCGCGAGCCCCTCGGCGCCCGGCTGCACGTACAGCGCGGCGGGCTGGTGCGGGTTCTCGCCGTAGCGCAGGGTGTGCGCGCGGTCCCAGGTGGCGCCGAGGAAGTCGGGGAAGGAGGAGTCGTCGGCCGGGGCGTACCCGGTGGCGAACCAGTCGGCCACGGCCACGTCGTACGCGGCGGTGTGCCGGAACGCCTCGGCGGCGAGCCGCTTGCGGGTGGCGAGGTCGAAGCCGCCGTCCTGCACGGCGCCGAGGACGTCGGCGTACCGCTCGGGGCTGGTGACCACGGCGACCGAGGGGTGGTTCTTGGCGGCGGCGCGGACCATGGACGGGCCGCCGATGTCGATCTGCTCCACGCACTCGTCGGGCGAGGCGCCGGAGGCGACGGTCTCCCGGAACGGGTAGAGGTTGACGACGACGAGGTCGAACGGGGTCACGCCCAGCTCGTCGAGCTGCTCGCGGTGGCTGTCCAGGCGCAGGTCGGCGAGGATGCCCGCGTGCACCTTCGGGTGCAGGGTCTTGACCCGGCCGTCCAGGCACTCGGGGAAGCCGGTCAGCTTCTCGACCTTGGTGACGGGGACGCCGGCGGCGGCGATACGGCCCGCGGTGGAGCCGGTGGAGACGAGCTCCACCCCGGCCTCGTGCAGGCCGCGCGCGAGGTCTTCCAGGCCGGTCTTGTCGTAGACGCTGACGAGTGCCCGGCGGATGGGCCGCTTGCTGCTCTCGGCGGTGGCGGTCACGGGATAACTACCTTTCGTCCCTCAATGCGATGGCCGTGGCGGGCGAGCCGCCCCACGACCTCGACGAGCAGCCTTCGCTCGACGTCCTTGATGCGCTCGTGCAGCGCGCTCTCGTCGTCCTCGTCCCGGACCTCCACCACGCCCTGCGCGATGATCGGCCCGGTGTCGACGCCGTCGTCGACGAAGTGGACGGTGCAGCCGGTGACCTTGGCGCCGTACGCGAGCGCGTCCCGCACACCGTGGGCCCCCGGAAAGCTCGGCAGCAGAGCCGGGTGGGTGTTGACGAACCGCCCGCCGAACCGGGCCAGGAACTCCTTGCCGACGATCTTCATG
This sequence comes from Streptomyces sp. NPDC046860, assembly GCF_040645115.1. Classification (NCBI taxonomy): domain Bacteria; kingdom Bacillati; phylum Actinomycetota; class Actinomycetes; order Kitasatosporales; family Streptomycetaceae; genus Streptomyces; species Streptomyces sp. NPDC046860. Next base: position 90,276 of record NZ_JBEYXQ010000010.1, read on the forward strand.
AAGCCGGCGGAGACCACGAGGTCGGGCTCATGGGCGGCGACCGCCTCGGCGAGCGCCGCGTCCCACTCCCCCCGGTCCGCGAAGTCCTTCACCCGGCACACGAAGACCGGCAGCCCGGCGCGCTCGGCGCGGGCCAGCCCCTCGATCCCGTCGCGGTCGGCCCCGACCGCGACGATCCGCGCGCCGTACGCCTCGGGCCCGACGCGCTCGATCTCGTCCAGCAGGGCCTGGAGATTGGTGCCGGAACCGGAGACCAGCACGACGAGTCGCCGGACCGCTGGACCGGCGGGGGTGGCGGCCACGATGGGGCCCTTTCTCGGGACGGCGATGAGTCCGGCCGGCGTTTGTACGGTCGTACGAATGCTTCGCCTCCCGCCATACGGGGAAGTCTACGAAGCGGCCGGCCGCCAGCAACGATACCGGCACTCCGGACGGCCCCCACGGGACGGGGGCGTGGCCGGAAGGTAGCGTTCGGGACGAGCCTGCTCGGGAACGCGGTCGCCGTGCGGCGCGTTCACGGGATGACAGCTCACGTCGGACTCCGGATCACCGAGTTGAACCACCTAGGGGAAAGCGCTCCTTTGATGCCCGATCGCAGCCCGCGACTCCTCACGTTCCCGCCGCTTTCCGGCCTGGAGGGCGAGCGTGGCGCCGTACTGCTGCGGGAGCGGCCGGCCTCCCCGCCCCAGACGCCCTCCGGCGGCCGGGGCGACGACGACCACAGTGACGGCCAGAAGGACGACAACCCGTACGCGGCACCGCCCGAGGACCGTCCCGACCAGCCCTGGCGCCCGCGCCACCCCGAGGGCTCCGACGACTCCCGCTGGGGCAGCCAGTGGAGCGACCGCCAGCCCGGCCGGGCCCCCGGCGGCTTCGGCGAGCGCCCCGGCTCCCGCCCCGAGGGCCAGGGCGGCGGCAGCGGCAGCGGCAGGCAGCGCTGGGACCCCACGGACCCGGCCCAGCGCCGTGCGCGGTACGCACTGCTGTCCGGTATGTGGGCCGTCTTCTTCGTCCTCCTCGGCTGGCCCTACGTCTCCCTCCTGCTGGGCGCCCTCGCCCTGTACTGGGGCGGCAGCTCGCTGCGCGCCAAGCCCCGCACCCCCTCGCCCGACGAGCCGGCCGCGCCCCAGGGCGTCCGCCCCCAGACCACGGCGGCCGTCGCCGGCATGGCCACCGCCGCCCTCGCCCTGGTCCTGGTGGGCGCGGTCTTCACCGTGCAGCTCGTCTACCGCGACTACTACACGTGCGTGAACGACGCCCTGACCCAGCAGTCGAAGCAGTCCTGCGACCAGCTCCTGCCGCAGAACCTGCGCGGGGTCCTGGGGTCGGCCAACTCCTGAGAAACACCGCGCCCCGCGCCCGCCCGGCTCAGGGGGAGGAGTCAGGCCCCTCGGGGTCCGGCCCGGCCTCCTGCGTCCGGGTGGGCGTCAGTGCTCCGACGGCCTCCGGGTCTCGGGGCGGGACCACCGGGCCGGGGGGTTCCGAGGGCTCGGCGGAACCGGACTCTCCGGGCTCGGCGGACCCGGAGTCCCCGGGCTCGTCGGCGCTGCCGTCCGGTTCGGTGACGGCGGGCTCCGGCTCCGGGTTCCGGGGGCGGGGTGTCTCCTCCGGGGCGCGCGGCACCGCCGGGGCGTCGGCCGGGTCCTTGGTGGCCTCCGCGTCCGCCCGGAGGTAGTCGTACAGCTCCTCCTCCGGCTCCGGGCCGGGCGCGTCCGGGACCGGCGCGGCCTTGCGTTCCGGGGCGGGACGGGACTTGCGCGGGGGCAGCAGGCCCGCGCGGCGCAGGGCGTGCAGGCGCCAGGCCCGCGCCGCGAGGGCCACCGGGGTACCGGGCAGGAGGACCCAGAGCCCGGCCGCCGGACCGGTCAGCCGGGCCGCGGGGCCGAAGCGGGAGAGGGCGGCCGCGCCCAGCGGGCCGCCGGACAGCGCGGCGAGCAGGGTCAGCGCGGCGGCGCAGGCCAGCGCGGCCAGCGCGAGAACCCCGGCGGTACGCCCCGCCGACCAGTGCAGCCACGGCCGGGCCGGTGTCACGGCCGCCGACGCCACGTACCAGCCCGCCGTCACCCCGGCGGCGACCGGGACCAGCGCCACCGCCCAGTTCAGCGGGGTGCCGGGGCCCGCGTCGGGGACGGCCGCCAGCAGGGGGAACGGGGGCAGCAGCGGGGCGGGGTCCGAGGCGAGCGGGTGCACGACGTGCCCGGCGCCGAGCGCGAAGCCGGGGCCCAGCGCGTAGGCGGCCGCCCAGACGGCCGCGTTGGGGATCAGGGTGACGGCGAGCAGCAGCACCGTGAAGCGTCCGGTCCAGCCTTCCGTCAGCTCGGTGAAGGCCAGCCGGGCGGTGCCGCCGTGCCAGACGAGTGACGCGCCGAGCAGCAGCGCCCCGCCGCCGGTGAGCACGGCCGTGGCCGCTCCGGCCGCGCGGGCGGCCGTACCCAGACGGCGGCGCGCGTCCGCGCCGGACAGCGGGAGGCGCACCCGGCGCGGCAGGAACCGGGGCGGGAGGGGCCGGTGCGGACGGCCGCGGCCCGCCCGGACGCCGACCGCCGCGGCGCCGCCCGCGAGCAGGGGCAGACAGGCCGTCACCCAGGGCCACTCGGGGCGCGGTTCACCCCCGAGGGCGTACAGCGTCGCCGCCGCGCCGACGCCGAGGTAACCGAGGACGACGCCCGTCCACGCGGTGCGCGCCGGGACCGGTGGCGGACCGTCGGGCTCGCCGGACGCGTCGGTGGCGTCCCGCGCCGCCCGGTAGACCAGCCACACCGGCAGCGCGAGCAGCAGCAGCGGGGTCAGCCCGACCGGCTGGGGCGCCCCGGACAGCGTGTCGGCACGGACCAGTTCGACCCCGTGCGCCAGCAGCCACAGCGCCGCCGCGACATGCAGCGCGCCGCCGGGTCCGCTGTCCGGGTAGGGCGAACTGACCCACAGCAGCATCACCAGGGCCGCGCACGCGCCGAGGCCGAGTCCGGCCGCGAGCGCGCCGCTCGCGAGTCCGGCGCCCAGGCCGGGGGAACGGTCCCGCATCCGGGACCGCAGGGACGACGACAGGCGACGGAGTGTCAGCGGCATCACGCCCGCCATGCTCCCAACGACACGCGCTTTCCCGGCGTAACAGGCGAACCCCCGAAGTGTCGCTCAATATATGTTTATGTGCCTTTTCACACAGAGGGGTGAGCTGTGACGCGGAGCACCACCACCCGCCGGGCCCTCACCACGAGCCCGACGGGCACTCAGGAAGCCTCCCTGAGGGGAGAGACGATGCCGACCCCACCTTCCCTGACCCCCGATCAGGCGTTCGACGCGTTGTACGCGTTCTGCGCCCCCGCCCTCGTCCGGCAGACCTATCTGCTCACCGGAAGCCGGGAGTTGGCCCGCGAGGCGGTGGAGCGTGCCTTCCAGTCGGCGTGGCAGCGCTGGCCCGAGGTGGCCCGCGACCGCGACCCCGGCGGCTGGGTCCGGGCCACGGCGTACGAGTACGCCCTCTCCCCCTGGCACGGGTTCCGCCCCCGGTACCGCACCCCCGAGCCCCCGCCCGCCGACCCGGCCGCCCGCGCCCTGCTGCACGCGCTGCTGCGGCTCCCGCCCTCCTACCGCCGCACGCTCGTGCTGTACGACGGCGTCGGCCTCGACCTGCCCGAGACGGCGGCCGAGACCGAGGCGAGCACCCCGGCGGCGGCGGGCCGGCTGATCCGCGCCCGCGAGGCCGTCGCCGCGCAGCTGCCGGAACTGGCCGACCCCGCCACCCTGCACCGGCGCCTGGCCGAACTCGCCTCCACGGAACGGCTGCGCGCCGACGCGCCGAAAACGGTCCGCACCTGCGGCGAGCGCCGCAGCGTCTTCTGGACCCGCGCCGCCATCGCCTTCACCGTCGCCATCATCGGCGCGACCGGCCTCACCCTGCGCACGGCGCCCACGCACTACGAGGCGCCCATCGCCCCCGCCCAGGCCGTCCGCGGGGTCCCCCCGGCCCCCGCCCTCGGCCCGCTCTCGCCCACCGAGCTGTCACTGCGCGCCAAGCTGCGCGCCGAGGCGGGCAGCGGCCCGGAACGGCTGGCGCCGCTGCCCGGCTGAGCCCGTGCGCGGACACGGCGGCGGGCCCGCCCCCGGAAAGGGGACGGGCCCGCCGTCGTGCTGCTGCCGGAGCCGAGTGCCTCAGGCGCTCAGGATCTCCCGCGCCAGCTTGGCCGTCTCGGTCGGCGTCTTGCCGACCTTGACGCCCGCGGCCTCCAGGGCCTCCTTCTTCGCCTGGGCGGTGCCGGACGAACCGGAGACGATCGCGCCGGCGTGGCCCATCGTCTTGCCCTCGGGAGCGGTGAAGCCCGCGACGTAGCCGACGACCGGCTTGGTCACGTTGTCCTTGATGAACGCGGCCGCGCGCTCCTCGGCGTCGCCACCGATCTCACCGATCATCACGATCAGGTCGGTGTCGGGGTCGTCCTGGAACGCGGCCAGGGCGTCGATGTGCGTGGTGCCGATGATCGGGTCGCCACCGATGCCGACGGCGGTCGAGAAGCCCAGGTCACGCAGCTCGTACATCATCTGGTACGTCAGCGTGCCGGACTTCGAGACCAGGCCGATGCGGCCCGGCTTGGTGATGTCGCCCGGGATGATGCCGACGTTGGACTGGCCCGGCGTGATGATGCCGGGGCAGTTCGGGCCGATGATCCGGGTCTTGTTGCCCTTCTTGCCGGCGTACGCCCAGAAGGCGGCCGTGTCGTGCACGGCGATGCCCTCGGTGATCACGACAGCCAGCGGGATCTCGGCGTCGATCGCCTCGACGACGGCGTCCTTGGTGAACTTCTCCGGCACGAAGATGACGGAGACGTTGGCGCCGGTCTTCTCGATGGCCTCCTTGACGGTCCCGAAGACGGGTACCTCGATGGGGGCCCCGCCCTGGCCGTTAGGGCCTTGGGGGACGTCGAAGTCCACGGTCTGACCCGCCTTGCGCGGGTTCACGCCGCCCACGACCTCGGTGCCGTCACCCAGCATGAGCTTGGTGTGCTTCATGCCGGTGGCGCCGGTCATGCCCTGGACGATGACCTTGCTGTCCTTGTTGAGCCAGATAGCCATGGTGTGTTGGTGTCCTCGTCCTGAGTGCTTACTTTGCGGCGTGGGCCAGCTCGGCGGCCTTCGCGGCCGCGCCGTCCATGGTGTCGACGCGCTGGACCAGCGGGTGGTCGGCGTCGGTGAGGATCTTGCGGCCCAGCTCGGCGTTGTTGCCGTCGAGGCGGACGACGAGCGGCTTCTCGACCTTCTCGCCGCGCTCCTCGAGGAGCTGCAGCGCCTGGACGATGCCGTTGGCGACCTCGTCGCAGGCGGTGATGCCGCCGAAGACGTTGACGAACACGGACTTGACGTCCGGGTCGCCCAGGATGATCTCCAGGCCGTTCGCCATGACCTGGGCGGAGGCGCCGCCACCGATGTCCAGGAAGTTGGCGGGCTTGACGCCACCGTGGTTCTCACCGGCGTACGCGACGACGTCCAGGGTGCTCATGACGAGACCCGCGCCGTTGCCGATGATGCCGACCTGGCCGTCGAGCTTGACGTAGTTGAGGCCCTTCGCCTTGGCGGCGGCCTCGAGCGGGTTGGCCGCTTCCTTGTCGTGCAGCTCTTCGTACTCGGGGTGGCGGAACTCGGCGTTCTCGTCGAGCGACACCTTGCCGTCGAGCGCGATGACGTCGCCGGAGGCGACCTTCGCGAGCGGGTTGACCTCGACGAGGAGGGCATCCGACTTGATGAAGGTGTCCCACAGCTTGACGAGGACGTGCGCGACCTTGTCGGCGACCTCGGCCGGGAACTTGGCGGCCTCGGCGATCTCGCGGGCCTTGGCCTCGTCCACGCCGTCGATGGCGTCGATGGCGATCTTGGCGACGGCCTCCGGACGGGTGGCCGCCACCTCCTCGATGTCCATGCCGCCCTCGACGGAGGCGATGGCCAGGAAGGTGCGGTTGGCACGGTCGAGGAGGTAGGAGACGTAGTACTCCTCGACGATCTCCGGAGCGGTCTCGGCGATCATCACCTTGTGGACCGTGTGGCCCTTGATGTCCATGCCGAGGATGTCCGTCGCGCGGGCGACGGCCTCGTCCGGGGTGGCGGCGAGCTTGACGCCGCCGGCCTTGCCACGACCACCGACCTTCACCTGCGCCTTGACGACGGACTTGCCGCCCAGACGCTCGGTGATCTCGCGCGCCGCCTCAGGCGTGTCGATGACTTCACCGGCCAGCACCGGTACATCGTGCTTGGCGAAGAGGTCCCTCGCCTGGTACTCGAACAGGTCCACGCGCTTCCGTCCCTATCAGTGATCTCGCGGTCGTTGGATGCGTGGGCGTGCCGCGAAGGGCAACGTGACGTCCGCTTGTCACAAGGGGTGCGCACACGGTGTCCGAGCGCGCGGCATGTCCGTCTCGCAGGTTATCCCTGCTTGCCGGGGGCCTCTAAATCGCGAGTCACACCCGAGCGGTGATACCTGTCACATGATGCCGCTTTCCCTGACACGCCGTGTCTCCTGGGGTCCATTTGTTCGACCTGGGTGTCCTTCCGGCTTGTCACGCGGTGTCCGGTATGGGCAGCGGGCGCTTCTCGATGGCGGCGGCCATCACCTCCGGGAAGAGGTCCGGGGTGCAGGCGAAGGCGGGCGCCCCGAGGGCGGCGAGCGCGGCCGCGTGCTCCCGGTCGTAGGCGGGCGCCCCCTCGTCGGACAGCGCGAGCAGGGTCACGAACTGCACGCCGGACGCCTTCATCGCCGCGACCCGCTTGAGCATCTCGTCGCGGATGCCGCCCTCGTAGAGGTCACTGATCAGCACGACCACCGTCTCGGCGGGCCGGGTGATCTTCGACTGGCAGTAGGCGAGCGCGCGGTTGATGTCGGTGCCGCCGCCGAGCTGGGTGCCGAACAGGACGTCCACCGGGTCGTCGAGCTGGTCGGTGAGGTCGACGACGGAGGTGTCGAAGACGACCATGCGCGTGCTGATCGACCGCATCGAGGCGAGCACCGCCCCGAACACCGACGCGTAGACCACGGACGCGGCCATCGACCCGGACTGGTCGATGCAGAGGATCACCTCCTTCTTCACCGACCGCGCGGCCCGCCCGTACCCGATGAGCCGCTCCGGCACGATCGTCCGGTACTCCGGCAGGTAGTGCTTGAGGTTGGCCGCGATGGTGCGGTTCCAGTCGATGTCGTGGTGGCGCGGCCGGCTGATCCGCGCGCTGCGGTCCAGGGCGCCGGTGAGGGTGGCCCGGGTGCGGGTCGCCAGCCGCTTCTCCAGGTCGTCCACCACCTTGCGCACGACCGCCCGCGCCGTCTCCTTGGTGGTCTCCGGCATCGCCTTGTTGAGCGAGAGCAGCGTGCCGACCAGGTGGACGTCGGCCTCCACCGCCTGAAGCATCTCCGGCTCCAGCAGCAGCGCGGCCAGGCCCAGCCGGTCGATGGCGTCGCGCTGCATGACCTGCACGACGGAGGAGGGGAAATAGGTGCGGATGTCGCCGAGCCAGCGCGCCACCGAGGGCGCCGAACCGCCGAGCCCCGCCGAACGCTCGCGCCCGGCCGGGCTCTTGCCCGCCTTGTCGCCCCGGCCGTACAGCGCGGTGAGCGTGCCGTCCATCGCCGCGTCCCGGCCGGACAGGGCGACACCGGTGCCGTCCGCCTGGTCCCCGCCGAGCACCAGCCGCCAGCGGCGCAGCCGCTCGGCGTCGCCGTCGAGCCGTGTCGTCCCGTTCGTCATGCCCCCACCCCCGCGAGGTCGTCGTCCGTCGGTCGAGGCCGCTCCGGCGTGAGGCCGAGCAGCAGGTGAAGCACGGGCAGCACGGCGTCCGCGCGTCCGGCGTCCGCTTCCGGCGCGAAGCCGGGCGAGGCCACCGGGTGCGCGGTCCCGCCGGTGCCGCCGCCCTGACCGCGCCGGACCAGCTCGCCGAGGGTCCTGCGCACCCCTGGCTCGTACGCCGAGAAGGTGCGGCGCAGCAGCGGCAGCACGTCGGTGAACGCGTCGGCGGGCACCGAGGTCAGCCAGGCGTCGACCAGCCCGAGCAGCCGCTCGTCGTGCACCAGCAGCAGCCCTCCCCCGCCGCCTCCGACGAACCCCTCGACCCACGCGGCCCCGTCCCCGGGCGGTGTCCCCGGCGACAGGGCCAGCCCCATCAGCCGGGCCACGTCCTCCGCCTCCAGCACCCCGTCGTCCAGCAGCAGCCGGACCGCCCGGCCCCGGATCAGACCGGGCACGGTGTCCCGCCCGGACAGGGTGCGCAGCACCGCCCGCCAGCGGGGCCGGAGGCCGTCGTGCCCGGTGAGCGTCTCCGCCAGGAGCCCGACCGCGCCGTGCACGGCGTCCACATGGCCGCGCATCTCCTGGGCGGCGTCGGTGTCCAGGGTGGCGCAGGCCGGCGGGAGCCCGATGAAGACGCGCTCGGCGAGGGCGGCCGCGACGTCGGCGAGGGCGCCGGTGTCGGTGCCGCGTACGTCGCCGTAGCGCAGCGAGCGGACCAGGGCGGGCAGCGCCTGGGCGAGATGGCCGACGTCGGCGTCCAGCGCCGCGCGGTCGGCGAGCACCCGCATCACCACGGGCAGCGCGTCCGGCAGCCCGGCGAGCAGGCACTGCTCGGCCAGCGCGGTCACGTCGGCCAGCGCCCGCGCGCCGACCGCGTCCGCCTCGGCCCTGGCGGTGGCCGCGCCCAGCACGGTGGTGCCCCACACCCCGGCCTCGGCGACGCGTACCGACAGCTCCGGCTCCCAGCGCAGCCGCCAGGTCTCCCGGAAGGTGCCCGTGCTCCCGCGCGAGCGGGCCGGTTCGCCCCAGCCGACGCCCAGCAGCCGCAGCCGGTGCAGCAGCCTGCCGCGCGCGGCGTCGGTGTCCTTGCGGAGGTCGAGCTCCAGCTCGCGCTCCAGCGCCTCGGGCTTGAGCCGCAGCCGGCGCTGCTCGCGGGCGAGGTCGCGCTGCAGCGGCACGGCGGGCGCGGACTCGGGGACCTCACCGAGGACGTCCCCGACCACCAGCCGGTCCCACACCAGCGACAGCGGCACGTCCGAGCCCTCGCAGAGCACCGCGCGCACGGCGTCCGTGGTCTCGGTGAGGCCGGGCAGTGGGCGGCCGCGCATCACCGCGAGGGTGTCGGCCAGCCGCACCGCCTCGATGACATGGGCGGAGGACACGATCCGGTCCTCCTCGCGCAGCAGCCCGGCCACCTTGGTGAGCCACCGCTCCACCGGCCGGTCCGGGGCCCGGAACAGGTGCGCGTACCAGCCCGGTGAGTCGATCCCGGCGCCGTATCCGCTGGACCGGGCCAGCCTGCGGTGGGTCCAGGGCACCCAGGTCAGGTCGGTCTTGAGCTTGGGGAGGCCCTTGAGAAGAGCCCGGTCGGCGGTGACGGTCGTCCTCGCGCGGAGCGCGGGCACGTGCCAGGCGCCGCAGACCACGGCCACCTCGTCCCCGAACTCCTTGCGGGCGGCGCGGACCTGGAGCCTCATGTACGCCTCGCGCACCAGGTCGCGCGGCCGGCCGCCGTCGCCGTACCGCTCCCGCAGGGCGCCCATGGCGTCCTCCAGCGCGGCGAACGGCGCGAACGGCTCGTCCCGGCCCGGACCCCGGTGCTCGACGGCGTCCTCCCACCAGCGCTCCGGGTCGTCGTACCCGGCGGCCCCGGCCAGGGCGGCGAGCGGGTCCACGCGCGCGTGCTCGGCCTCTGTTTCCTCCGCCGCCTCTTCTTCAAGGTCGCCCGGGTCCTCCTCCCAGGCCAGCGAGTGGGTCGCCGGCAGGTCGATGAAGCGGGCCGGGACCTCGTGTTCCACCGCCCACCGGATCGCCACCCACTCGGGGCTGAACTCGGCCAGCGGCCAGAACGCCGCGCGGCCGGGCTCGTCCACGGCGTGGGCGAGCAGGGCGACCGGCGGGCGCAGCGCGGGATCGGCGGCGAGCGGGATCAGCGGATCGGCCTCGGGCGGTCCCTCGATGAGGACGACGGCGGGCGCGGCGGCGTCCAGCGCGGCCCGCACCGCCCGCGCGGAGCCCGGCCCGTGGTGCCGGACGCCCAGCAGCAGCGGGCCTCCCCCGAACGCCCCGGCCCGGGGCCCGGCCCCGCTCACGCGCTCACCTCGCGGCAGGCCCGGTAGAAGTCCTTCCACCCGTCGCGCTCGCGCACGACCGTCTCCAGATACTCCTGCCAGACGACCCGGTCGGCCGCCGGGTCGCGGACCACGGCGCCGAGGATGCCCGCGGCAACGTCCCCGGCGCGCAGCACGCCGTCGCCGAAGTGGGCCGCCAGAGCCAGGCCGTTGGTGACGACGGAGATGGCCTCGGCGGTGGAGAGGGTGCCGCTCGGCGACTTGATCTTCGTGCGCCCGTCCGCGGTCACGCCGTCGCGCAGCTCGCGGAAGACGGTGACGACGCGGCGGATCTCGTCCAGGCCCTCGGGCGCGCCGGGCAGGTCGAGCGAGCGGCCGAGCTGGTCGACGCGGCGGCTGACGATGTCGACCTCGGCGTCAGCGCTCTCCGGCAGCGGCAGCACCACCGTGTTGAAGCGGCGGCGCAGCGCGCTGGACAGGTCGTTGACGCCCCGGTCGCGGTCGTTGGCGGTGGCGATGAGGTTGAAGCCGCGCACGGCCTGCACCTCCTGGCCCAGCTCCGGGATCGGCAGGGTCTTCTCGGACAGGATGGTGATCAGCGTGTCCTGCACGTCGGCCGGTATCCGGGTCAGCTCCTCGACCCGCGCCGTCATGCCCTCGGCCATGGCGCGCATGACGGGGCTGGGCACGAGGGCGTCCCGGCTCGGGCCGTGGGCGAGCAGGCGGGCGTAGTTCCAGCCGTACCGGATCGCCTCCTCCGGGGTGCCGGCGGTGCCCTGCACCAGCAGGGTGGAGTCCCCGCTGACGGCGGCCGCGAGGTGCTCGGACACCCAGGTCTTGGCCGTGCCCGGCACGCCGAGCAGGAGCAGGGCGCGGTCGGTGGCCAGCGTGGTGACGGCGACCTCGACGATGCGGCGCGGGCCCACGTACTTGGGTGTGATCACCGTGCCGTCCGCCAGGGTGCCGCCGAGCAGATACGTGGCGACCGCCCACGGCGACAGCTTCCAGCGCTCCGGGCGCGGCCGGTCGTCCTGCGCGGCGAGCGCCGCGAGTTCGGCGGCGAAGGCGTCCTCGGCGTGCGGTCGCAACGCCTGCGGCGCCTGATTCGGCATCGGTTCGACATTCGTGGACTGCGTGGACACAGACATGGCTGAGGCCCCCTCCAGCTCGGCCGCGGGTCATCTGGCAACCACCATGCAGCACCCCACTGACAATCGCCCTGACCTGCATGAACTCCGCGCCCGGACGGATTGTCAGTGGTGGGTTCTAACGTCGTTCACATGACTCAGCAGGGGGTGCGCCGGACTGCGGAACAGGTGCTGGCTCTGGCGCCTGACGCAGCGTCGCGCAAAGCGGGAAGCAAACTGGGTGTGGCGGGGCCGTGGTCCGGTGCGGGCAGCGGCGAGGAGGGGGTGGTGTGGGGGCTGTGCAAGGGCAGCGGCAGCAAGCCGTACCAGACGGTGGTGGACCTGTCGGACCCCGCCGGGCCCGCGTACAAGTGCAGTTGTCCGAGCCGGAAGTTCCCGTGCAAACACGCGCTGGGGCTGCTGCTGCTCCAGGCGTCGGACGAGAGCGCGGTGCCCGCGGCGGACGCGGCGCCGGACTGGGCCGAGCAGTGGCTCGCGGGCCGGCGCGGCCGGGCGGAGGCCAGGAAGACACAGGCGGCGGGCGGCCCGGCCGCCGACCCCGAGGCCGCGCGGCGGCGCGCGGAGCGGCGGGACCAGCGGGTCACCGCGGGCGCCACCGAGCTGGAGCGGCGCCTCGCCGACCTGCTCCGCGACGGCCTGGCCTCGGCCGAACGGGCGGGATACGGGATGTGGGAGGAGACCGCGGCCCGCATGGTCGACGCACAGGCCCCAGGACTCGCGGCGCGGGTGCGGGAGTTGGGTGCCATACCGGCTTCGGGCGCGGGCTGGCCGGCCCGGCTGCTGGAGGAGTGCGCGCTGCTCCACCTCCTCGACCAGGGCTGGCTCCACCATGACGGGCTGCCGGACGCGCTCGCGGCCACGGTCCGCACCCGCCTCGGTCTGCCCGCCCCGGCGGACGGCACACCGGTGCGCGACCGCTGGCAGGTTCTCGCGCAGTACGACTCGTCCGACGCCCGGCTGACGACCCGCCGCATCTGGCTGCACGGCACGGACACCGGCCGCACCCGCCTGCTCCTCTCCTACGGCGCGGCGGGCCGGGCCCCCGAACTCTCCCTGCCGGTCGGCATGTCCCTGGACGCGGACCTGTCCGACCACCCGGGAGCGGCCCGGGTCCGGGCCACCCTGGGCACCCGCCACGCGCAGGCGGCACCCGCCACGTCCCGCCCGCCCGGCGTCACCGTCACCCGGGCGCTGTCCTCCTACGGCGAGGCACTCCGCGAGGACCCCTGGCTCGACTCCGTCCCGGTCACCCTGGAGGCGGTCGTCCCGGTCCCGGACGACGGCTCCGGCACCTGGCACCTGGCCGACGCCGACGCGGACACCGCCCTGCCGCTGACCCCGGCGTTCCTGACCCGCCCCGGCCTGTGGCGCCTGGTCGCCCTCTCCGGGGGCGCCCCGCTCACGGTGTTCGGCGAGTGCGGGCACCGCGGCTTCACGCCCCTGACGGCGTGGACGGAGGTCGGCGGCGATCCGGTGAGCCTCAGCTGAGCGCCGAAGTCCCCGCCTCCGCCCACGCCTTCACCGGAAGGGAACCCATGCACCAGACCCCGGACGCGACCGCCCAGGCACCCCACTGGGAGGACCTCCTGACCTCCGCGCTCCTCGGCACCGACCGCCGCCCCCTCCCCATGGACCTCGCCGGCCGGGAGGCACCGGTCGCCCTGCTGGACGCCGCCGCCGTGGCGGCCGTGCGGCGGCGGGCCGGGCTGCGCCCCGGACGCGTGGCCTCGCGGCCGGAGCCCGCTCCCGCCGACACCCGCCCCGCGCTGCCGCCCGCCGCGGCCCACCGGCTCACGCTCCTGCTCGCCGACCGCCACGGCGGAGGCGGCGGCCGCCGCGGCAGCACCCCCGACCTGACCGAACTCCTCCCCCAGTGGCTCGCGGCGGCCAACGCGCACGGGTACGCGGCACCCGCGCAGGCGCTGCCCGCCCTGCTGGACGCCGCGCGTGCCCGTACGGATCTGCGGCCGGCCGCGCTGGAGTTCGCGGGCGCCCGGGCGCTGTGGCTGGCCCGGCTGAACCCGGACTGGCGCTTCGCCCAGCGCTCGGCCTCGGGCGGTGCCTCGGCGCTGCCCGGCCCCGAGGACACCGAGGCGGTGCGCAAGCTGTGGGAGGAGGGCCTGTTCGCGGAGCGGGTGGCCCTGCTGAGCGCGCTGCGCTCCCGTGTCCCGGCGTCCGCGCGGGAGTTGCTCGTGGAGACCTGGGCGCGGGAGCGGGCCGAGGACCGGCTGATGTTCCTGGACTCGCTGCGCGCGGGCCTGTCGGCCGAGGACGAGCCCTTCCTGGAGCAGGCCCTCGGCGACCGCAGCCGCAACGTCCGGGCGACGGCGGCCGAGCTGCTGTCCACGCTGCCCGGATCGGCGCTGGCCGCGCGGATGGCGAAGCGGGCCGCGACCTGCGTGGCCCTGGACCACACCGGCAGCGCGGCGGCGATCGTCGTGGAGGCACCGGCGGCCTGCGACCCGGACATGGAGCACGACGGCGTGGCCGCCAGACCCCCGTCGGGCCGGGGCGAACGGTCGTGGTGGCTCGGTCAGTTGGTGGGGGCGGCCCCGCTCGGCACCTGGCCGGACCGGTTCGGCGGGCGCACCCCGGAACAGATCGTGGCGCTCCCCGTGACGGACGGCTGGCAGGCCGAGCTGCACGCGGCCTGGTGCCGTGCGGCGGTGCGGCAGCGGGACCCGAGGTGGGCGAAGGCGCTGCTGGGGACACCGTCGGCGCCGGACGCGGGCGGGCCGGGCGCGGTGTCCCTGGCCGACCGGGCCAAGCTGCTGGCCGTGCTCGACGCGGACGAACGGGCCTGCTGGGTGGCCGGGTTCATAGCCGGACACGGCCTGTCGGAGGCGTTCCAGCTGCTCGGGGTGTGCGCGCTGCCGTGGACGGCCCCGCTGGGCCGCGCGGTCGTGGACGCCCTCGACATCGCGCGGGAGGCCGGCAGTTACCCGTGGAGCTTCAGCGGGGTGATGGGCCTGGCCGAGCGCTGCCTCGACCCCGCCGAGACGGCCCGGCTGGACAGCCTGCTGACCGTGCCCGGCCGGCGGGAGGACGCCTCCCCCGGCGCCGGGGGCTACTGGACGGAGGCGTTCCAACGACTGGCGACCACCCTGCGCCTGCGCGCGGCGATGGTGCGCGAGCTGGCCCCGGACGGCCGGGCGTGAGCGGGGTCAGCCGGAAGCGGCCGGCTGGCGCGCGTTCGCCCGCACCCACTCCACGATGGCCGTGGTGGTCGCACCCGGCGTGAAGATCTGGGCGACGCCCTTCTCCCGCAGCGGCGGGATGTCCTCCTCCGGGATGATCCCGCCGCCGAAGACCAGGATGTCGTCGGCGTCGCGCTCCTTGAGGAGGTCGATGACGGCGGCGAAGAGCGTGTTGTGGGCGCCCGAGAGGATGGACAGGCCGATCGCGTCGGCGTCCTCCTGGATCGCCGTGGCCACGATCTGCTCCGGCGTCTGGTGCAGACCGGTGTAGATGACCTCCATACCCGCGTCGCGCAGCGCGCGGGCGATGACCTTGGCCCCGCGATCGTGGCCGTCGAGCCCCGGTTTGGCCACCACCACGCGGATCGGACCGGCTGCCACACCCATCACTGCCTCCATCAAGCGACCACCATCAAGGGACCGCGGAAGCGACCGCTTCCGTCCCGTACCGACAAGTACCGCACACCTGGCACGTTCCGCCACCTGTCGCGAAGTGAACGAACGTTATCTCCAGCATCCCGCAGCGGACTGTTTTACGGCAGGCCGCGAGGGGGAAATCACATGGTGGGACATGAGGGCACCTGGGGGACAGAGACGCCCCCCACGTGCCGACAGGAGGTCGGCCAATGAAGGTCACCGGGGTACTGCCACTCTTCCTCCCGATCTGCCGGCGTCTGTGGCCCGGCAGACTGGCCTCCGAGTCCGTGACGCTGGTGAAGGCCACCGCCCTGGAGGCCGCGATCCTCGCCGGTCACATGCTGCTGTACCCGACCGGCCTCACCCAGGAGCGCCGCCCGGCCGCCCTTCCCGCGCCCGCGGGCACGGCGAGACTTCCTGTGCCCGCCGGCCCGCCGGTCGTGCTGCTGCACGGCTTCATCGACAACCGCTCGGTGTTCGTCCTGCTGCGCCGCAGCCTCGCCCAGCACGGCAGGCAGCGGGTGGAGTCGCTGAACTACTCCCCGCTGACCTGCGACATCCGCACGGCGGCCGAGCTGCTGGGCAGGCATGTCGAGGAGATCTGCGAGCGCACCGGCAGCGCCCAGGTGGACATCGTGGGCCACAGCCTCGGCGGCCTGATCGCGCGGTACTACGCGCAGTGCCTGGGCGGTGACGTCCGGGTGCGCACGGTGGTCACCCTGGGCACCCCGCACTCCGGGACACGCGCGGTGCCGCTGGCCAACGCGCACCCGATCGTGCGGCAGATGCGCCCCGACTCCCCCGTGATCGAGGAGCTGGCCCGCCCGGCGCCGGGCTGCCGCACGCGGTTCGTGAGCTTCTGGAGCGACCTGGACTCCGTGATGGCCCCGCTGGAGGCGGCCTGCGTCGACCACCCCGACCTGGAGGCGCACAACATCCGGGTCAGCGGCATCGGCCACCTCGCCCTCCCCGTCCACCCCGCGGTCGCGGCCGGCATACGGGAGGCCCTGGACTCCGAGTCCGCCATGAAGCGGCAGGAGGGCGGCGGCCTGACCGTGGCCTGAGCGGCCGTTTCGGGGCGAATGCGTACGGTCACCGAACGTGAGCCCTGCCGCCCGGGGCGCGCATCAGCCCCCTGGGACACCGCTCACGGCACCGGCCGTCCCCCGGCGCACCGCACCCCCGTCACCTGTACGGACCAGGACACGCCGCGAGCACTCCGTTCGTCGGTGAACCGGTGAAAGCAGGTCCCCCGCCCCGGACCGGAGCGGCTTCACCCCATCGCTCCCCGACTTCCACACCTGGCACACGGAGTGGGCTCCAAAGGGCTGCCACAGGCCGCACACGGGTGACGCAGTGTCACAGATGCTCGAACACTCTTCGAACACAAAGCCAAACTCGCGTCCGGCCAACCCCGAAACACGGCCGAATGCCCGTTTCCCGTCCGCGTGAAACCAGCGGAAGATTGTCGCGCCCGCGTACCGCCGGGTACAGTCGCCGCACTGCTCTGGCAGCCCCTGTTGTCGAGGCGAAAGAGAAGTTGGTGAACGACCGTCACCCGTCGGGGACCATGACCCCGGCTCCGGCTTCCGACGCCTCCCACGCGCACTACGCACCGTACGGAGCACCGGAAGTCCCGTACGACGACTCCACCACGTACGGCGGTTACGACGCCAGCGGTTTCCCGGTGGGCGAGGCGGCCTACGCCGCCGATCCGCACCTCGGCGGTTATCCGGCCGGCGTCCAGACCACGGGCGCGTACGACACCACGCACTGGCAGACCGGCGACGGCGGGCACATCCTGGGCGACCCCTACGCGGCCCAGCAGCACACCGGCTACGACACGGGCGCCTACGAGACCGCCGCCTGGACCGTCCCCGCGCAGGGCACCCACGAGGACACCGGCGCCTGGGACCCCAACTCCTGGTCCCAGCACGGGCAGCAGCCCGCCCCCGACCTCGCCCAGCAGTGGGAATGGGGCACCCAGACCCTCGACACCGGCGCCTACGACGCCACCCAGTGGAACACCGACGGCACGGCCCCCGAGCACCAGCGCGCCGAGGAGCCGTTCGACGAGCAGGCGACGGCCACCTTCGACCAGGTGATCCACGACCCGTACGGGGACGACGCCGCCCACGCCGAGTACGCGGACCATCAGTACGGCGAACCCCTCGACGCGGCGGACGAGCCGGCCCCCGCGGGCGAGTTCCCCGCCGAGCCGGTCCTCCTGGACGACCAGGAGGAGGTCACCCCCGTACCGCGCCCCGGCTCCCGTGCCGCGGCCCGCTCCCGGCGCCGCTCGCCGGCCAAGCGCTCCGCGCTGCTGACCGTGGCCGTGCCCTCGGCCTGTGTGATGGGCGTGGCCGGGATCGCCGCCGCCTCGGTCGGTGACCTGACCGGTGACACCCAGGAGGCCGCCGCCTCCGCGGCCGACGCCCCCACCGTGAAGCCGTCCGTCGCCAACAGCAAGCTCGACACCCAGCTGCGGACCCTGTCCGCCGGGGCCGACGACTTCACCGACCGGGTGAGCCGGACCCAGGAGCGCATCGACCTGCGGGCGCAGCAGGCGCTGGAGAAGAAGAAGGCCGCCGCCGCGGCCGCGCTCAAGGAGAGACTGCGGCCCAAGTTCGCCATCCCCGTGATGCAGAAGGGCCTCAGCGCGGGGTTCGGCCAGGCGGGTGTGAACTGGATGTCCGTCCACACCGGGATCGACTTCCCCGTGTCCTACGGCACCACCGTGATGGCCGCCACCGACGGCGTCGTCACCACCAAGTTCAACACCGCCTACGGCAACATGCTGGTCCTGACGGCGAAGGACGGCACGGAGACCTGGTACTGCCACCTCTCCAGCTACCGCGTCCCCTCGGGCACCAGCGTCAAGGCCGGCCAGCCGATCGCCTACTCCGGCAACTCCGGCAACTCCACCGGCCCGCACCTGCACTTCGAGGTCCGCCCGGCCGGCGGCGGGGCGGTCGACCCCCTGCCGTGGCTGCGCAGCCACGGCCTGGACCCGACCTGATCCCGCCGCCCTGACCTGACCGGGCCCCGCCCTTCCGGCGGGGCCCGCGTCGTCTGTCTACAGCTTCTCCACCGGCGCGTACCGCAGCAGCAGCCGCTTGGAGTTGCCGGCCCCGAAGTCGATCGTGGCCTGTGCCTTGTCGCCCTCGCCGGCCACCGCGACCACCGTGCCGAGACCGAACTGGTCATGGGTGACCCGGTCCCCGATCGCCAGCGACACCACCGGCTTGTCACCGGTACGGCGGGTGGCGAACCCGGACGCGCCGGCCGCGGACGAGCGGGACCGCGACGAGGACAGGGTGGACGCGACCGAGGAGGCGGCCTTGCCGAACGCGGGCGCGGCGGACGCACCGGTCCGCTTCCACTCGAGGTGGGCGGCCGGGATCTCCTCCAGGAACCGGGAGGGCGGGTTGTACGACGGCTGGCCCCAGGCGCTGCGCAGCGAGGCGCGGGTGAGGTAGAGCCGCTCCCTCGCGCGCGTGATGCCGACGTAGGCCAGGCGCCGCTCCTCCTCCAGCTCCTTGGTCTGGCTGAGGGCGCGCATGTGCGGGAAGACGCCGTCCTCCATGCCGGTGAGGAAGACCACCGGGAACTCCAGGCCCTTGGCGGTGTGCAGGGTCATCAGCGTGATGACGCCGTCGCCGTCCTCCTCGTCGGGGATCTGGTCGGAGTCGGCGACGAGCGCGACCCGCTCCAGGAACTCCGCGAGCGTGCCCTGCTCGCCGTCCTCGCGCTCCTGCTCGAACTCCAGCGCCACGGCAGCGAGTTCCTGGAGGTTCTCGATCCGGGTCTCGTCCTGCGGGTCGGTGGACGCCTGCAACTCGGCCAGATAACCGGTGCGTTCGAGGACCGCCTCCAGCACGGTGGCCGGTCCGGCGCCGGACTCGACGACGGTGCGCAGGTCGTCCATCAGCGCGTTGAACCGCTTGACCGCATTGGTGGAGCGGCTGGCCATGCCGTACGCCTCGTCCACCCGCTTCAGCGCCTGCGGGAAGCTGATCCTCTCGCGCTGGGCGAGGGCGTCGACCATCGCCTCGGCGCGCTCCCCGATGCCCCGCTTGGGCACGTTGAGGATGCGGCGCATCGGCACCGAGTCCTCGGGGTTGGCCAGCACGCGCAGGTAGGCCAGGACGTCCCGGACCTCCTTGCGCTCGTAGAAGCGCACACCGCCGACGACCTTGTACGGCAGGCCGACGCGGATGAAGATCTCCTCGAACACACGGGACTGGGCGTTGGTGCGGTAGAACACCGCCACGTCCCCGGCCTTGGCGTCGCCCGCGTCGGTGAGACGGTCTATCTCGTCGGCGACGAACTGGGCCTCGTCGTGCTCGTTGTCCGCGACGTAGCCGATGATGCCCGCGCCCTGGCCCGCGTTGGTCCACAGGTTCTTGGGGCGGCGGGACTCGTTGCGCTCGATGACCGCGTTGGCGGCGGTCAGGATGGTCTGCGTGGAGCGGTAGTTCTGCTCCAGCAGGATCGTCGTCGCGTCGGGGTAGTCCTCCTCGAACTGGAGGATGTTGCGGATGGTCGCGCCCCGGAAGGCGTAGATCGACTGGTCCGCGTCACCCACGACGCACAGCTCGGCGGGCGGGAGGTCGTACTCGGTGGGCGGTACGTCCTCCGCGTGCGCCCCGGTGCCGACCAGCTCGCGGACCAGCGCGTACTGCGCGTGGTTGGTGTCCTGGTACTCGTCGACCATGACGTGCCGGAAGCGGCGGCGGTAGTGCTCGGCCACGTCGGGGAAGGCGCGCAGCAGGTTGACCGTGGTCATGATCAGGTCGTCGAAGTCGAGCGCGTTGGCCTCGCGCAGCCGCGACTGGTAGAGCGCGTACGCCTGGGCGAGGGTCTTCTCGAACCCGTCGGTCGCCTGGGCGGCGAAGTCCTCCTCGTCGATCAGCTCGTTCTTGAGGTTGCTGATCTTGGCGCTGAAGGACTTGGGCGGGTAGCGCTTGGGGTCGAGGTCCAGGTCGCGGCAGACCAGGGCCATCAGGCGCTTGCTGTCGGCCGCGTCGTAGATCGAGAAGGACGAGGTGAAGCCCAGCTTCTTCGACTCGCGGCGCAGGATGCGGACGCAGGCACTGTGGAAGGTCATGACCCACATCGCGCCCGCGCGGGGGCCGACGAGCTGCTCGACCCGCTCCTTCATCTCGCCCGCGGCCTTGTTGGTGAAGGTGATCGCCAGGATCTGGCCGGGGTGCACATGGCGCTCGGCGAGGAGATGGGCGATGCGGTGGGTCAGCACCCGCGTCTTGCCGGAACCGGCGCCGGCGACGATGAGCAGCGGGGAGCCGGCGTGGACGACGGCCGCGCGCTGGTTGTCGTTCAGCCCCTCCAGCAGGGCCGCCGCGTCGACCGGCGGCCGCGGGGCGCCGTCGCGGTAGTGGGTGTCCCGGTCCGGGGGCAGGTCGAACTCCCCCCCGAACAGGTCGTCCGGGACCGGCTCCGGAGCGTGCTCGTCCTCGGGCGGCGCGGACTCCTCCTCGGGCCCGCGCGGGGGCTGGAGGTTCGCCAGGAAGCTGTCGTCAAAGAGGCTGCTCATCGCTCTACGAGTCTAGGGCGCCCCGCCGACAAGCGGTCCCGGTCCCGGGAACCCGCCCGGATCGCGCGAGGGGACGATCTCCGCGCACCGGGACGTACGGGCGTCCTACCGGCCCCGGTCCTCTGTTCGAGCCCCCGCGCGCGTGGGGTCCCCGCCAGGGACGCACCGCTCCCCAGGGAGTGTCTTCCCGATCTTCGCGGGCCCGCACCCCTGGCACGGCACCTCGCCGCACGGCCGGACCGCCCGAGTACGTCCAGTACGCGGACGACCCGGCCGCACGCCGAGGCACCGCACCAGACGCCGCGGGCTGATCCACGAAGATCGGGAAGACACCCCCTAGCATCGGGGACATGTCGGGCATCTCGGGTGTGCGTACGTGGGTGGCGGAGCGTCCTCCGGCGGCCGGAGCCGCCGTCATGGCGACCGCCGTCGTCTCCATCGGCCTGCGGCTGGCGGGCGTCGAGGTGGTGTCCCGGATCTTCCTGGCGGCGGCCTGCCTCGCCTGGCTGACCCTCGCCGCCGCCTTCGCGCTGCGGCTCACCGGGCAGCGGGGACGCTGGGCCGAGGAGGCGCGGGACCCGGCCGCGCTCACGGCGGTGGCGGCGACGGCGGTGCTCGGCACCCGGATCTCGCTCCTCGGCCTCCAGCCCCTGGCCGGCGCCCTGCTGGCCCTGGCGGCGCTCCTCTGGCCGGTCCTCCTCGTGGCCGTCCTGCGCAACTGGGGGCAGCGCATGCCGGGCACGGTGTTCATGTGTTGCGTGGCCACACAGGCGATCGCGGTACTGGCGGCCACGCTGGCCGGTGCCGTGGCGACGGCCTGGCTCGCGCACACCGCCCTGGTGCTGTTCTGGCTGGGCCTGCTGCTCTACGCCCTCACCCTGCCCCGGTTCGACACCCGGCAGGTGCTCGAGGGGCCGGGCGACCACTGGATCGCCGGCGGCGCGCTGTCGATCTCGGCGCTGGCCGGGGCCCGGCTGATCTCCGCCGACAGCGCGCGGCTGTACCTGTGGAACAGGGACGACAGCGAGGTCCTGCGCCAGGTGAGCGCGATCCTGCTCGCGCTGGACCTCGCCTGCTACGCCGTCCTGCTGCTGGCCGAGCTGGCCCGGCCCCGGCCGCGCTACGGGCTGCTGCGGTGGGCGACGGTGTTCTCGATGGGGATGACGGCGGCGGCGACCCTCGCGGTCGGGGCCGCCCTGGGCGTGACGTGGCTGAGCGGGCCGGGGAAGGTGCTGGTGTGGGTGGCGGTCGCGGTGTGGGCGGCCGCCGCGGTGGGCGCGGTGCTCGCGGCGCGCGCCGGGAACCGCGGCGTCCGGGAGGCGGGGACGGCGGACGTCACGTCCACAGCACGGCGATGAAGACGTTCGCCGTGGTCAGCGCGCCGACCAGCCCGAACATGCCCTTGTCGACCGTCTCCTCGTCGCGCTTCACGTAGACCAGCGCGAGGATCACGATCAGCAGCGCCAGCTTGATGCCGATCTTGATGTTGTTGACGTGATGGCCGTTCGCCTCGTCGAGGCCGACCAGGATCACGCCGGTGACCAGCATGGTGATCGCGCCGTGCAGCATGGCGGGCACGAAGCGGGCCGTACCCCGGCCCATCGCCTTCATCTGGGTGAGGAAGCCGCCGAGCAGCGCGGCGATGCCGATGATGTGCAGGCCGACGAAGACATGGATGAGTACGGTCATGGGACCCGAGCCTAGTTCGGTACGGGCGGCCCGACCGGCACCGGGCCCGCGTCGCCCGCACGGCACGGGCTGATCTCACCCGCTCGTGGCCATAGCACCCCCTGACTCCCCCGGGCCCCTTGTTCCCCTCTTCGATCAGCCGCCGCGGGAACGCGACTCCGCCGGCCCGGCTTTCCGGTCGGACCCGGTCACCGACCGGTCCACAGGGGACACTTCCGTACACGCGTTACCAACCTGTCACCATTCGGCCTAGCGTCCTCCCCCAGGTGACCGGCTCCCCACAAGCCGCCCGGACCATGGGCGGCAGCCGGACATCACCGCCGAGGACCGTCCGTCGGCCGCCGTCTCCCCTGTGCGGACGGCCGTCGGACACCGGCCCCTCAGGGGCAGGCGTTCTCGGCCGCACGAGTCCCATGGAAGGACGTGACGGTCCAGGTGGCAGCCCACCGAAAGCCCCGAGCGCGTTCGCTCGGCGGCAACACGGCCCGCACGGCCGCCACCCTCGCCCTGGCGGGCGCGGCCACCACGACGGTCTTCGACGCGACGGGACATGCCGAGCCCCGGCCCGGCGCGGCCCAGGTCAAGAGCCAAGTGGACCGGCTGTACCGGGAGGCGGAAGCCGCCACCGAGAGATACAACGGCGCGCGCGAGAAGGCGGACGCCGCCCAGCACCGGCTGAACGCGCTGCGCGACGAGACCGCCCGCAAGCAGGCCGGGCTCGACAAGGCGCGCGGCGCCCTGGGGTCCTTCGCCGCCGCGCAGTACCGCGACGGCGCGATCGCCCCGAGCTGGCAGCTCGCACTCTCCAGCAGCCCCGACCGCTACCTGGACGGCGCGGCCTTCGCCGAACGGGCCGGCGACCGACGGGCCCGGCAGGTGGCCCGGGTACGCGCCCAGCTCCGGGAGATCGAGCAACTGCGCGGCGCGGCCCGCGTCGAGGCCAGGTCGCTGAGGTCGCGGCAGACGGAACTCGCGCGGCACAAGAACACCGTCACCGCGAAACTCGCGCAGGCGCGGCGGCTGCTCGAACGGCTCACCCCGACCGAACGCGCCG
This sequence comes from Streptomyces sp. NPDC046860, assembly GCF_040645115.1. Classification (NCBI taxonomy): domain Bacteria; kingdom Bacillati; phylum Actinomycetota; class Actinomycetes; order Kitasatosporales; family Streptomycetaceae; genus Streptomyces; species Streptomyces sp. NPDC046860. The sequence continues at coordinate 113,389 of NZ_JBEYXQ010000010.1, forward strand.
AGGTCACCGACCGCGCCACGGCCGCCCAGGCCCGCGCCACCCGCTCCGGCACCAGCACTGGCACCGGCGGCCGCTCGGCACCGGTACCGGCGGCCCCCGCCACGCCGTCCCCGCCTCGCGCCACCGCGCCCGGCTCCCGCGCCTCCACGGCCGTCGCCTACGCCTACCGCAAGCTCGGCAGCCCCTACGTCTGGGGCGCGACCGGCCCGAACGCCTTCGACTGCTCGGGGCTGATCCAGGCCGCCTACCGCTCCGCGGGCATCTCGCTGCCCCGCACCACCTACGCCCAGATCAACGCGGGCCGGCGCGTCTCCCGCTCCCAGCTCCGCCCCGGTGACCTGGTCTTCTTCTACTCCGGCATCAGCCATGTCGGCATCTACGTCGGCAACGGCCGCATGATCCACGCCCCCAACCCCTCGGCGCCGGTCCGCGTGGCGCCCATCGACCAGATGCCGTTCGCGGGAGCCACCCGGGTGGCGTGAGAGACCGTGAGAGACGGGGCCCGGCTCCAGGGGCGCCGCCCGGAGCCGTCCGCGTCAGACCAGGCGGCGGGCCGTCGCCCAGCGGGTCAGCTCGTGCCGGTTGGAGAGCTGGAGCTTGCGCAGCACCGCCGAGACATGGGACTCGACCGTCTTCACCGAGATGAAGAGCTGCTTGCCGATCTCCTTGTAGGCGTAGCCCCGGGCGATCAGACGCAGCACCTCCCGCTCGCGCTGGGTGAGCCGGTCCAGGTCCTCGTCGACCGGCGGGGCGTCGGTGGACGCGAACGCGTCCAGCACGAACCCGGCCAGCCGCGGCGAGAAGACGGCGTCGCCCTCCTGCACCCGGAAGATCGAGTCGATCAGGTCGGACCCGGTGATGGTCTTGGTGACATAGCCGCGCGCGCCGCCCCGGATCACCCCGATCACGTCCTCCGCGGCGTCGGAGACGGACAGCGCGAGGAAGCGCACGGGACGCTCCGGGTCCGCCATCAGCGCCGCGCTGCGCCGGAGCACCTCGACCCCGCCGCCGCCGGGCAGGTGGACGTCGAGGAGGACCACCTCGGGGCGGGCCGTGGCGATGACCGAGACCGCCTGGTCGACATCCGCGGCCTCGCCGACCACCTCCACCCCGGTCCGGGCGGTCTGCCCGATCTCCGCCCGCACCCCGGTGCGGAACATGCGGTGGTCGTCGACGAGCACCACACGCACCTGACGCCCCGCCGTACCCTCCGCCGCCCCGGCCCCCGTCGTGCCGTTCGCCTCGGTCGCGTCGCTCATGCCGTCTTCTCCGCCCTCTCCATCTCCAGCTCGACTTCCGTGCCGCCGTCCGGCACCGGACGCAGCCGGGCCGTGCCGCCGTTGCGCTCCATACGCCCGATGATCGACTCCCTGACCCCCATGCGGTCCGCGGGTATGGAGTCGAGGTCGAAACCCGGCCCCCGGTCGCGGACGGACACGAAGACCGTACGCCCCTCGACTTCGGCGTAGACCTGCACGGCACCGCCCTCGCCACCGTACTTGGCGGCGTTCACCATCGCTTCGCGCGCGGCCTGCATCTGCGCGCTCGTCCGGTCGTCCAGCGGGCAGTCGCCCACCACCACGACCTCTATGGGCACCCCGTGCTTGTCCTCCACCTCGGCCGCGTTGCGCCGCACCGCCTCCGCGACGGTGTCCGGCTCGTCGGCCTCGTCCTTGCCGGTGCCCTCCGGCTTGTACAGCCAGGTGCGCAGGTCCCGCTCCTGCGCCCGGGCCAGCCGGCGCACCTCGCCCGCGTTGTCGGCGTTGCGCTGGATCAGGGTGAGGGTGTGCAGCACCGAGTCGTGGACGTGGGCGGCGACCTCGGCCCGCTCCTGGGCGCGGATGCGCATCAGGCGTTCCTCGGACAGGTCCTGGGTCACGCGGACGAGATAGGGACCCGCGAGCAGGGTGATGCCGACGAGGACGGCGAGCGCGGCCTCCAGGACCGCGCCCAGGTGCACCGCGGAGACCTGCATGACGAAGATGGCGGAGACCCCGGCCGTGACCAGCAGCACGCCCACGCCCGCCCTGAGGAGGGTCAGCGTGCGCCGGCGGCCGCCCACCTCGACCCAGCGGGCCCGGCGGGCGTTGTCCGCCTGACGCCACACCAGGGCGACGCCCGCCGCGACGAGCACGGCCGGCACCAGGTACGCCTTGGCCGTGTTGGTCAGGTTGACGCTGCCCAGGAAGACGATGGACACGATGACCATGAGGAGCAGCGCGACCATCTGCCCCTTGTCCGGCTTGCGCGCCACCAGTCTCCGGCGCCCGTCCGGCGAGGTCTCGGTGCCGACCAGCGAGGACGGCTTGTGGTCGCCCACACCGCCGACGCCGAGCGGGACGAAGAACCAGAAGGAGGCGTACAGCAGCGCGCCGAGGCCGTTCGCCATGAACAGGCCGACGAAGGCGAGCCGGACCCACACCACGGGCAGCCCGAGATGCCCGGCGAGGCCCCGCGCCACTCCGCCCAGCCAGCGGCCGTCACCGCTGCGGTAGAGCTTGCGCGGCGGCCGCGGGTCTTCGAGGGGGAGTGCTGCGGCTTCCGGCATGCCAACGATGGTCACACGGCGCCGGGTGCCGGGGCATCAGGGTCGTCCCCCGAGACTCCCCTGATCTTCCCCGGGGTCTTCGAACATCCCCCGGTCCGGTCTCAGGGGCGATTTCAGGGTTCAGCCAGGGTCGGCCCGGCTGCCCACACGGCTCCCGGCCCGTCACCATGGACACATGACGGATCACGAGCACGCCGCGACGGGTCCGGGACCCGGCTCCGGCCCGCGCCCGGCCTCGGGCACCGGGCCGCCGGATGCCGCGTCCGCCGCGGCGGACGGGCAGGGGGCCGGCACCGCCGAGGCCCCGCGCCGCCTCCGGCGCGACCGGCGGCACAAGATGATCGCGGGCGTGTGCGCGGGCCTCGGGCGGCACACGGACATGGACCCGGTGATCTTCCGCATCACCCTGGCCGTGCTGGCCGCGACCGGCGGCATCGGCCTGATCTTCTACGGCTTCGCCTGGCTCTTCGTGCCGTACGACGACGAGGAGGAGAACGAGGTACGCAAGCTGCTCACCGGCCGGGTCGACGGGCAGGCGCTGGCCGCCGTCCTGTTCGCCCTGATCGGCTGCGGCGTCGTCCTGACCACCCTGCGCAACGGCGGGGTGCTGACCTTCGCGGTGGTGCTCTCCCTGCTGCTGGCCGGGGCCGGGTACTGGTCGCGGCACCGGGCGGCGGCCGACCCCGACCCCGAACCGGGCGACCGGCCGAAATCCCCCAGGGGCCACCCCATAGCCGCGCAGGCGGCCGCCGACGCCCCGCCGGAGACCAAGGCGCCGCCGATCAGCCACGGCGCCCCCTCCTGGTGGCGGGACCCGATCGTCAAGGACGGCACCCATGTGGGCGGCACCGGGTACTTCTGGGGCCCCGGCGACGACTACAGCGACCATGTGGCGACCTACCCGGCCCTCGACGTGGGCATCCAGCTCCCCTGGCCCCACTCCCTCGCCGGACGGACCCCGCGCGTGGAGCGCCCCCGGCGCCGGGGCGCCCGCTGGATCAGCGGCTGGGTGTTCCTGCTCGCCCTGCTGGCGGGCTTCCTGGGCGGCAGCCGCACCTGGGAGACCCGGCCGCTGGCCACCAGCCTGCAGACCGGGCTGGCCTGTGCCCTCGTGGTGTTCGGACTGGGGATAGCCGTCAGCGCCTTCCTGGGCCGGACGGGCGGCGGCTCGGCCTTCCTCGCCCTGGTCACGGCGCTGCTGCTGGCCGGAAGTGCCGCGCTGCCCGGCGATGTCACCTCCCACTGGCACAACACCGCGTGGCGGCCGGCCACCGCGGCGGACCTCCGCCCGGTGTACGAACTGGGGTCCGGCTCCGCCACCCTCGACCTGACCGCACTGCACCTGACCGGGGATCAGACGATGGCCACCAGAGCGGGACTCGGAGCGGGGCGGCTGCGAGTGGTCGTCCCGGCGGACGCGACCGCGGTGCTGAGCATCGACGTGGGCGTGGGCGACATCCGGCTGCCCGGCGACGACCCGAGGAACGTGGACGTACGGCCGGGCCGCCACGAGACGGCGAACCTGGTCCCGGACAAGGGGACCCGGAAGGCGGGCGTGCTGCGGATCGACCTGCACGTGGGCGTCGGACAGGTGGAGGTGACCCGTGCTGCGTCATGAGTTCCAGCCCGGACGGCTGGTCGGCGGAATCTCCCTCACCGCCGCGGGCGGCCTCTACCTGGGGGACCTGCGCGGCCTGTGGGACATCCCCTGGTTCACCGCGATCCCCCTGGCCGTCGGCGGCCTGATCCTGGCCGGGGTGACGACCGCCGTGACCCGCGCCGCGCGCAGACGGAACGCCACGGAGGACGAGAAGGTCTGAGCACAGCGCGTCCGGAGAGGGGCGTGCCCGGGAGACCGGGCGCCTGCCGACCCTGCCTAGCGGTAGCCGCCCGACCTGCGCCGGCGGCGGTCGCGGAGGAAGGCGTCGGCGGAGAGGTAGGGGGTCCCGGCGAGGACGAGGGGGAGCCAGGCCATCAGATAGGCGAGGTCGTTGCCGTAGTAGTACGGACTGGAGGCCCAGCTCACGGTCAGCCAGAGGCTCAGCGAGATCAGCGCGCCGCCGAGGGCGGCCAGCCGGCCGAGGAGTCCGATCAGGATGCCGATGCCCACCGCCAGCTCGCCCAGCGCGATGGCGTAGCCGAAGCCGACGGGGCTCTTCAGCGCCAGGTCGACGAGGGCGGGGATGGCGGAGGAGTCCCGGACCGCGCGCATCGTGTCGCCGAGCGAACCGGCGCCGCCCGCCTTCATGAAGGCGCTGTCGGTGAGCTTGTCCAGGCCCGCGTAGACGAAGGTGACGCCGAGGAAGATCCGCAGTGGGAGGAGGGCGTAACGGCCGGCGGTCGTCCGCCAGTCACGGCCCCCGTCGAGATGGGAGGTGTGCGTGTCCGTACGCATACCGTGAGTCATCACTGAAAGCCGCCTCTCGCCCGCCGTGCCGGACCCCTCACCCGACGATACGTATGACGCGGGGGGCCGGTTCAATCCTCTCCCGGAGGTTTTTCCGGTTATCGGTGCAGCGTACGGGGGCGTCCAGCGGTCACCGGGGTCAGTCCGCCACCTCGATCGGGCAGCGGTTGGTGGCCAGTCCGGCCGCCGTCACCACCTGCACCTCCACCGTGCCGGGCTCCACCTCGACCGGTACCGGGACGGTGAGCACGGTGTCGGTGGGATTGCGGAACCCCCCGGCGACCGGGACCAGCGGCACATGGACGTCGACCGCGCCGATGCGGACGACCATGCGGGCGAGGCGGTCGGCGCCCTGGGCGCCGGGCGGGACGAAGCCGGTGCCCCGGATCTCGATGTCGTCCCCGGTCCGGATCGGCCCGTCCAGGTCCCCGGGCTCACGGGCCCGCACCACGGAGAGGACCACCGGGCGGCCGCCCTCGGCGTACTTGCCCGCCAGATAGGTCGCCGCCGAGATCAGCACCAGCACCGCCAGCCCCCAGGGCAGGTCGGGGAGCTGGTCGGGACGGCGGCCCAGCCGGACGGCGGCGAAGACCAGCGCGACGGCGCTGACCACGACGTACTGGATGTCGGTGAAGGCGCCCCGGCCCGCGTCGTCGGTGAGCAGGTCGGCGGCGCGCGGCCGGTGCGCCGGGACCTTCTGGAGCCGCTGGCCGAGCACGCGCAGCCCGACCACCCGCCGCACCACGACGGCGATGCCGCACAGCACGGCGAGGACGGTCATCACGCCCGCGCCGCGCGCGAGGTCGAGCCCGGCGATGAGGGCGTCGCGCTCGGCGGGGTCCGAGGCGGCCGCCAGGCGGCCGGCCAGCACCAGGACGGCGTAGGCGACGAAGAGCACCCAGCAGGCGGCGACCGTGCGGGAGGTCGACATCCGGTTGTCCTCGCCGATCATCGGGGCCAGCGCCCCGCCGCGCGCCCGGTGGAAGAAGCCGGCCAGGGTCAGCGCGCCCGCGACGGCCACCGCGGCGAGCAGTCCGGCCGTACGGGCGCTGCTCCAGCCCGCGCCGATCGCGGTGAGGGCCTGGGCGAGCAGGAGCACGACCACGGCGCCCCAGGCCAGGACCGCCGTACGCGACCACAGTCCGGCCAGCCACGCCTCGCCCTCGGCGCGGCCCCCGTCGGCGACCGCCTCGGCCCGCTGGGCGAGTTCGGCGGAGATCCACTGGCGGGACGCCGAGGCCGAGTGGGCCACGGCCGGGGGCAGCCCGCGTCCGGCGGCGAACTCGTCGCGGCCGTGCCGGAAGGCCGCCAGGGCCCGGCGGTGTCCCTCGCGCGCGCCGTGCGGGCAGTCCCCGCACGCGCAGCCGCCTGTGTGCACTCCCGCGCCCTCTGCCGCGGCGCCCCGCCTCGCCTCCTGCACCGCCACGACCGACGCCCGCCTTCCCCACTGGCTCAAGGCATGGCCGTCGTCACCCACAGTGCGTACGTCGGCCGCGCAACTCCCCTTTGACAAAAGCGAATTGTGCCCTACGCCGGACAGCCGGCGTTCGCCGGTCCACCCCGGGCGGGAAGGACCGCCCGTCCTGCTGACCCGATCGCACGGATGTCCGCACCGATCAGCTCAGGAGATCGGGTTCGCTCTGGCTGATGTCCCGCCACAGCGGCTGGTAGTTGATCCAGGCCACGAGGTCGCCGCCGAGCTGCTCGCGGGTTGCGACGGCCTGCCGGTGCTCGATGACGACGGGGCGGCCGGCGGCCTCCGCGGTGAGCTGGACCTGGCAGGAGCGCTCCATCGACATGAACCACCAGGCGGCCGCGTCGACGGAGTCCCCCACGGTCAGCAGGCCGTGGTTGCGCAGCACCAGGGCCTTGCGGGAGCCGAGCACCGAGGCGATGCGGCGGCCCTCCTCGGCGTCGACGGTGACACCGGTGTAGGCGTCGTAGAGCGCGGTGTCCTCGTAGAAGGCGCAGCTCTCCTGGGTGATGGGGTCGGGGACCTCGCCGAGGGCGGCCAGCGCGCGGCCGTGCACGGAGTGGCAGTGCGCGACGGCGACGACGTCCGGGCGGGCCGCGTGCACGGCGGCGTGGACGGTGAAGGCGGCCTGGTTGACGTGGTAGCGGCCCTCGACGACCTGGCCGTCCTGGTTGGCCAGGACGAGGTCGCTCACCGTGACGTGCTTGAAGGGCATCCCGAAGGGGTTGACCCAGAAGCAGTCGCTGAACTCCGGGTCGCGGGCCGTGATGTGGCCCGAGACGCCGTCCTCGAACCCGGCGCGCCCGAAGAGGCGCAGGGCGCCCGCGAGCCGCTCCTTGCGATGGCGGCGCTCGTCGGCGACCGACTCGTGCATCGGCGGCATCGCGAACCGCAGTCTGTCGGTGGGCAGCGGCGGGGGAGGGGTGGGCCGGTGCATGGGTCCTCCAGCGCTGGGGTGCTTCACGGACCGGAAGTTACCTCCGGTCGGCCGGGTACCAAAAGAGGTGGAACGGCAGGAGCCGTTCCACCTCGGGCGGTACCGGTCAGCGGGCCGGTACCGGGGTCACTCCCACTCGATGGTGCCCGGCGGCTTGGAGGTGACGTCGACGACGACACGGTTGACGTCGCGGACCTCGTTGGTGATCCGGGTGGAGATCTTGGCGAGGACGTCGTACGGCAGACGCGACCAGTCGGCGGTCATGGCGTCCTCGGAGGAGACCGGGCGCAGCACGATCGGGTGGCCGTAGGTGCGGCCGTCGCCCTGGACGCCGACCGAGCGGACGTCGGCGAGCAGCACGACCGGGCACTGCCAGATCTCGCGGTCGAGACCGGCGGCGGTCAGCTCCTCGCGGGCGATGGCGTCGGCCTCGCGTAGCAGGTCCAGGCGCTCCTTGGTGACCTCGCCGACGATGCGGATGCCGAGGCCGGGGCCGGGGAAGGGCTGGCGCTGGACGATCTCCTCGGGCAGGCCGAGCTCCTGGCCCACCATGCGGACCTCGTCCTTGAACAGCTTGCGCAGCGGCTCGATGAGCTGGAACTCGAGGTCCTCGGGGAGACCGCCGACGTTGTGGTGCGACTTGATGTTGGCGGTGCCGGTGCCGCCGCCGGACTCGACCACGTCCGGGTACAGGGTGCCCTGGACCAGGAACTCCACGGCCGGGCCCGCGTCGGCGATGATCTCGGCCTGGGCCTGCTCGAAGACGCGGATGAACTCGCGCCCGATGATCTTCCGCTTCTCCTCGGGGTCGGAGACCCCGGCGAGCGCCTTGAGGAAGCGCTCCTCGGCGTCGACGACCTTGAGCTGGACGCCGGTGGCAGCGACGAAGTCCTTCTCGACCTGCTCGGTCTCGCCCTTGCGCATCAGGCCGTGGTCGACGTAGACGCAGGTCAGCTGGGAGCCGATGGCCTTCTGGACCAGGGCCGCGGCGACGGCGGAGTCCACGCCGCCGGACAGGCCGCAGATGGCGCGCTTGTCGCCGACCTGCTCGCGGATCGCGGCGACCTGCTCCTCGATGACGTTGCCCGTGGTCCAGGACGGGGTCAGGCCCGCGCCCCGGTACAGGAAGTGCTCCAGCACCTGCTGGCCGTGCGTGGAGTGCATGACCTCGGGGTGGTACTGGACGCCGTAGAGCTTCTTCTCGTCGTTCTCGAAGGCGGCGACCGGGACCACGTCGGTGGAGGCGGTGACGGTGAAGCCCTCGGGGGCGGCGGAGCAGGCGTCGCCGTGGGACATCCACACGGGCTGCTCGTCCGGGGTGCCCTCGAAGAGGGTGGAGCCGGACATGGAGACGTGCAGGGGGGTACGGCCGTACTCGCGGGCGCCGCTGTTGTCGACGGTGCCGCCGAGGGTCTGCGCCATCAGCTGGAAGCCGTAGCACATGCCGAAGACGGGGACGCCGGCCTCGAAGAGGGCGCCGTCGAGCCGCGGGGCGTTCTCGGCGTAGACCGAGGAGGGGCCTCCGGAGAGGATGATCGCCGCGGGGTTCTTGGCGAGCATCTCGGCGACCGGCATGGTGCTGGGCACGATCTCGCTGTAGACCCGCGCCTCGCGGACGCGACGGGCGATGAGCTGGGCGTACTGCGCGCCGAAGTCGACGACCAGGACGGTGTCGGGGGCGGCGGCAGACTGGGTCGCTGATGACACGGGGTGCCTTCCGGCGGTTGGGCGGGGGTCTGTACGACCGATTCTAACGGGGCGGGCGCCGACCCCCTCCCGAGCGCCGGGAGCGGGGGTCCGCGCCCGGTCCGGGGCGCCCGCGGGCCGTGGCATACTGACCCCGTGTTCACCCAGACGACCTTCCGCTTTACCTATGGCACCGGGCCCGCCGGCTGCCATGGTCGTTCTGCTTGAGCACATAACAAGCGACTTCCGACAGGCGCTCCGGGCCGACAAGGCCCGGAGCGCCTGTCGCTTTTCCGGGCCCTGCCGGTCCGGGGCGGCCCCAGAGCCCAGGAGCCCCGGACATGACCACCACCACCCCGCAGGACGCCCCCGAGCGGACCATCGACGACGCCCGCGAGCGGATCGACGCGCTCGACGACCGGATCATCGGACTCGTCCAGGAGCGCATGGCCGTCTCCGCCGTGGTCCAGCGGACCCGCATCGCCTCCGGCGGGCGCCGGGTGAGCCTGTCGCGCGAGATGGAGATCCTCGGCCGCTACCGGGACGCCCTCGGCAAGCCCGGCACCTCGCTCGCCATGACCCTGCTGGAGCTGTGCCGGGGTCGCATCTGAGTTCGGTGCCGCTCTCACCCGTACGGCGCGTGACCGGCCCCGCACCCCTTCGTTGAGCCCGTTGTCCGTGCCAGCCAGGGGCGGGCCCGACAGAACCACGCGTGGCTCGCCGGGGCGATGAGGCGTACGGGTCGTGCCGTACGCCGTGGGACCTCGTCCCGGAGAAGTGACCGGACGGCAGGGGACAGCGGCCCGGTCACCCAGGAGAAACGGCCGGCTCCGGGGACGCCCGGAGCCGTCCGGCGGACAACTGCACACATGAACCAGTGCCGGGCAGAGCGGCCGCGGACGCCTCAGGGCGTGCGGTACGCGAGCGCGCCCCTCCCCCATGTCCCCGCGCGGACACCGGCACCGACCCACCACGTGGGACCCGCATCGATCCTCCGCCGGAGGTGCGGGACCACCGGGGCGTGCGGCGCGACCCCCCGGCGCCGCTTCCCGGCACCGGCGCTTCCCTGACGCCGGTGCTGACGACAAGGGCCCCGCGGCCGAGTCCCGCGGGGCCCTTCGTCACGTCCGGACACCTTCGTGACGCACATCACACCGAAATGTGCGAGGACGGCACAACCCCCGGCGGCCCTCGCGCATCGAACCACCTGCCGGATCAAGAAAACGGTGAGAATCGAGGGACCTGCGTTCGGAGGGGGACGCAGGTCCTCGTCTCTTTCCCGGCCCCTCCCCCGGCCCGGTCCCTCAGCTCTTCCTGGGCGGCACCCGCGGCACCGCCAGCAGCGGCAGCCGGAGCGCGCCGAAGGCGTCCGCCGGGACCGCCGGGCTGCGCGGCACCACCGGCTCCAGCCTCCGGTACGCCGCCCCCGGTGCGGGCCGCGCGTCCTCCTCGCCCTTGTTCGGCCAGTACGCCATGGCCCGCTCGGCCTGCGCGGTGATCGTCAGCGACGGATTGACGCCCAGGTTCGCGGAGACCGCGGCCCCGTCCACCACCGAGATGCCGGGGTGCCCGTACAGCCGGTGGTACGGGTCGATCACCCCGGTCTCCGGGGAGTCGCCGATGGGGCAGCCGCCGAGGAAGTGCGCGGTGAGCGGGGTGCCCATGAGTTCGCCGACGTTGCTGCCCGCGAAGCCGTTGATCTCGGCGGCGAGGGCGGAAGCGGCCTCGGTGGCCGCCTTGATCTGGGTCGGGTTCGGCGCCCCGTGGCCCTGCCGGGCGGTCAGCAGGCCCTTCCCGACGCCGCCGGGCTTCAGGTACGTCGTCAGGGAGTTGTCCAGCGACTGCATCACGAGCCCGATGATGGTCCGCTCCGACCAGCGCCGGTTGGAGAAGGACCGGGCGAACTGCACCGGGTGCCTGACCGCGTTCGCGAGCCAGCCGAGGACGCGCGAGGAGCCCTCCGCGTAGGGCACCTGGAGGATGGTGAGACCGCCCATCGAGTTGGAGCCCCTGCCGTAGCGGACCGGCTCGATGTGGGTGTCGGCGTCCGGGTGGACCGAGGAGGTGATGGCCACCCCGCGGGTGAAGTCGACCTTGTCCGCGCCGTGCGCCTTGCGGTAGCGCCGGTTGTCGGTCTGGGCGCCGACCAGGGCCTCGGAGTTGGTGCGGGTCAGGTCGCCGAGGCGGGCGGAGACGTGGGGCAGCTGGTGGTTGGCCTTCATGCGGTGCAGCAGCGTCTGGGTGCCGTAGGTGCCGGCCGCGAGGACGACCCGGCGGGCGGTGAACAGCCGCCCCCGCGCGGTGCGTTTGCGGTCGGTCGGCAGGGTGGCCACCGCGTAGCCGCCGCGCGAGTCGTCGGTGACGGAGACGACGGTGGTCAGCGGGTGCACCACCGCGCCGGCCTTCTCCGCGAGGTAGAGGTAGTTCTCGTTCAGGGTGTTCTTCGCGCCGTGCCGGCACCCGGTCATGCACTCGCCGCACTCGGTGCACGCCCGCCGTGCGGGCCCGGCACCGCCGAAGTACGGGTCCGCGGCCTGCTCGCCGGGGCTCGCGGTGGCCGAGCCGTCGGCGTCCTCGCCGTCACCGAAGAACACACCCACCGGCGCCATGTGGAAGGTGTCGCCGACGCCCATCCGCTGCGCCGCCGCCTTCAGGTGCGCGTCGGAGGGCGTGGTGGTCGGGTTGAGCCGCACGCCGAGCATGCGCCGGGCCTGGTCGTAGTACGGCGTCAGCTCGTCCTGCCAGTCGGTGATGTGCCGCCACTGCGGGTCCTCGAAGAACGGCTTCGGCGGCACGTACAGGGTGTTGGCGTAGTTCAGCGAGCCGCCGCCGACACCCGCCCCGGCCAGCACCATGACGTTGCCCAGCAGATGGATGCGCTGGATGCCGAAGAGGCCGAGCCTCGGGGCCCAGAGGTAGTTGCGCAGGTCCCAGGAGTTGCGGGGCAGGGTGGCGGGGGTGAAGCGGCGGCCCGCCTCCAGGACACCGACGCGGTAACCCTTCTCCGTCAGGCGCAGGGCGGTCACCGAGCCGCCGAAGCCGGAGCCGACCACGAGCACGTCGTAGTCGTAACCGTCGTCGCGCCCTCCGCGCCCTTCGTCGTCCCGGTTCTGGGCGGTCTTCTCCTGCGGCACGTGCTCTCCTCGTCGAGAACGGTGGGGGAACGGGCGGATCGGGTCGGGGAATCAGCGCAGGCGCAGCGCCTTCATCACCTTCAGACTGCGGCTCATGAAGGCCGCGTACCCGGCGTCGTCCATGCCGAGCGAGGGCGCCATGGGCAGCAGCCGCTGGTGGGCGACGGTCTGGGCCTCGGTGTACTTGAGGATGCCCTCGGAGCCGTGGCGGCGGCCGAGGCCGGAGTCCTTCATGCCGCCCATCGGGGACTGGGCGCTGCCGTACGCGGGGGCGTACCCCTCGTTGACGTTGACCGTGCCGGTGCGCAGCCGGGCGGCGACGTCCCGGCCGCGCTTAGCGCTGGTCGTCCACACCGAGGCGTTGAGGCCGTACGGCGTGGCGTTGGCGCGCTCCACGGCCTCGTCGTCGGAGCGGAAGCGGTAGACGGAGACGACCGGGCCGAAGGTCTCCTCGGCGCACACGGACATGGTGTCGTCGACGCCGTCGAGAACGGTCGGCTCGAAGAAGTACGGGCCGATGTCGGGCCGGGCCACCCCGCCCGCGAGCACCTCGGCGCCCTTGGCGACGGCCTCGGTCACATGCGCCTCGACGGCCTTGAGCTGGCGCTCCCCGGCCAGCGAGCCCATGTCGGCGCCGTAGGCGAGGGCGGTGCCGAGCCGCATGGCCTTCGTACGGGCGGCGAAGCGCTCCAGGAAGGCGTCGGCGACGGACTCGTGGACGTAGAGCCGCTCGATGGAGATGCAGAGCTGCCCGGCCGAGGAGAAGCAGGCACGTACGGCGCCGGCCGCGGCCTTCTCGATGTCGGCGTCCTCAAGGACCAGCATGGCGTTCTTGCCGCCGAGTTCGAGGGAGACGCCGATCAGGCGGGCGGCGGCGCCCTGGGCGACCTCGCGGCCGGTGCGGGTGGAGCCGGTGAAGGAGACGTAGTCGGCGTGCCGGACCAGCTCCGGGCCGATCACCGGGCCCTCGCCCAGCACCACCTGGAAGACCCCGGCGGGCAGTCCGGCCTCGATGAGCAGGTCGCGGGCCCACAGCGCGGTCAGGCAGGTCTCGGTGTCCGGCTTCATCACGACCGCGTTGCCGGTGACGAAGGCGGGCAGGGCGTCGCCGACGGAGAGTTCGAGCGGGTAGTTCCAGGGGGCGATCTGGCCCACGACCCCGCGCGGGTGCCGCAGTTCGGTCACCTTGGTCAGGGTCGGCACGGCGCCCGTGTGCCGCTTGGGCCGCAGATAGGCGGGGGCCTTGCGGCCGTAGTGCCGGGCGGCGACGGCGACGGCCTGCACCTCCTCGTGGGCGTGCAGCCGGGCCTTGCCGGTCTCCAGCTGGATGAGGTCGAGCACCTCCGACTGGCGCTCCAGCAGCAGGTCGTGGAAGCGCAGCAGCACCGCGGCCCGCTCCCGCACCGGGGTCCGCTCCCAGACGCCCTGGGCGGCGCGGGCGGCCTCGAAGGCGGCGGCGACGTCGTCCGGGGTGGACTCGGGCAGGTCGGCCAGCTTCCCGCCGGTGAAGGGGGTGTGGTTGGCGGTGCGGCCGGAGCCGTGGACGCCCTTGGTGAGCTGGGCCACCAGTTCCGGCGTGACCACGTCCGAGGCGGTGCGCACGCCCTCGGGGGCCGGGGCTGTCGGGTTGGTACCCGTGACTTCGGGGGCCTGCGAGTCCGTCATGAGCCGCAGGGTATGCCGGTGGCCGGGCTTTCGGTACCCGTCGGTAACGGGGTTTCACCGGGCGCACACATTCCGCCAGCGATCACTGGCGGCGAACGTGCTGATCAGCGCGTTGTCGACCCGGTCACTGGGCGCCGGGTTTTTTCGACAGCAGCAGTCCGAGGGTCGCGAGCGGGGTCCGGCGGACCACGGGAGCGGGTGTCACGACGGTCTGCGTGAGCTCGTCGGGCTGGGATTCGGGCTGAGACTGGCGCTGAGGTTCGGGCTGCGGCTGCGGCTCCGGGCGTGGCTCCCGCTCCTCGGCCCGTACCCCTGCACACGCCCCGAGTTCCGCCGCCACCTCCGTGGCGTCCGGCCGGGCGCCGGGGTCCGGGGCGCGCAGCCGCTCCAGCAGCGGGCCGAGCGGGCCCGCGTCGCCGTCCGCCACGGCGGCGGCGAGCAGCGCGCCGAGCGACCACAGGTCGGAGGCGGGTCCGGCACCGCGCCCGAGACCCCGCTCCGGGGCGGTGAACCCCTCGGGGGCGTCGTCGGCGTGCCCGTCGCCGATCCCGAAGTCGGTGACGACGACGCGCCCGGTGCCGGACTCGACGAGCACGTTGGCGGGCTTGATGTCCCGGTGCACGATGCCGACGGCGTGCGCGGCGCGCAGCGCGCCGAGGACGGCGAGCCCGATCCGGGCCGCCTCGGCGGGCGGCAGCGGACCACGCCGCAGGATCTCGGTCAGCGACTCGCCCTCAACCAACTCCATGACGATCCAGGGGAGTCCGGCCTCGGTGACCACGTCCCGCAGCCGCACGGCGGACGGATGACGCACACGGGCGGCGGCGCCGGCCTCGCGGTGGAGCCGGTGCGCGATCCGCCCGCTGGCCTCGTCCCCGGCCGGATCACCGGGCAGCCGGGGCTCCTTGACGGCGACCAGGTCCCCGTCCCGCTCGTCGCGGGCGCGCCAGACCGTGCCGGTCGGCCCGGCCCCGATGCGTTCGAGGAGCCGGTAGCGCCCGCCGACCGGAGGTCCGCCGAGCGGGTGTGCGCCGTCTTCACTCATGCCCCATGAGTACCGCGCGCACCCGCGGCTTGTCGACGCGGCCGTGAGCCTTCGACTCGGCTTGTTTCAGGGCTTGTCGAAGCGCAGACCGGCGATGGCCGCCTCCGCCACCTCCCGCCCCCGCGCGGTCAGATCGCCCTTGCCGGGATAGCCGACGACGAGCTTGTACATGTCGCCCGAAGAGGTGCGGTAGTAGAAGAGCTCCATCTCGCGCGGCCGCGGGTTCTGCGTGTCGTCGGTGGTGTAGACGACGGTGTTCCGGGCGGCCTTGCGCCCCTGGTACGTGGCCGAGCCGTCCGGTCTGGTCTTCGCGCCGCCCGGCATGTCGATCCGGTAGTCCCCGTCCTTCTTGAACTTCTCGTCGTCGGCGTACATCTGGGCGGCGGCGTTGCTCTGGATGTCGTGCAGGGAGTCGTCGGCCGCGCGGTCGAGGCTCAGCACGACGGATACGGCCCCGCTCCAGTCGGTGTACGACACCCAGTCCCGCTCGGTGTCGTCCTTCTCGGGGCGCCCCACCTGATAGCTCGCCGGGACGGCGAGGGTGGCGCCGAGGGCGGGCGCCGCGCGGTCCGTCCAGCCGTCGGGCAGCGGGCCCGCGAACGGGTCGGCGAGCACCAGCCAGCCGGCGAGGGCGGCCGCGACCACCGCCGCGCCGGCGCCGAGCCAGGTGGCCCGGCCCGGACGCCACGCGGGCCGGGCGACGGCCTCGGTACGGGTCGGGAGCGGAGGCGGGGGCGGGGGTGCCGGCGGCCGGGCGGCCGCTTCCAGCAGGGCGCGTACCCGTGCCGCGTCCGGCCGGGCGGCGGGGTCCTTGCGGAGGAGGCCGTCGATGACCTCGGCCAGCGGGCCCCGCGCGGCGGGCGGGGCCGGGGTCGCGTGCAGCACGGACTGGAGGGTGGCCGGGGTGTTGCTGCGCCGGAACGGCGACACGCCCTCGGTGGCCGTGTACAGGACGACGCCGAGGGACCACAGGTCGCTCGCCGGTCCTGGCCGTCGGCCCAGCACCCGTTCCGGCGCGGTGTACTCGGGCGAGCCGACGAAACCACCGGTGTCGGTGAGCCGGGTGTCGCCCTCGATCTGGGCGATGCCGAAGTCGGTGAGGACGACGCGGTCGTGCCGCCCCAGCAGCACGTTGTCCGGTTTCACGTCCCGGTGCAGCACGCCCGCCGCGTGCGCGGTCTCCAGCGCGCCGAGCACGTCGAGGCCGATCCGGGCCGCCTCACGCGGGTCCAGCGTGCCTTCCTGGAGGGCGCTGCCCAGCGAGCGGCCGCGCACCAGCTCCATGACGATCCAGGGACGCCCGTCGACCACGGCGACGTCGTGCACACCGACCACGGCCGGGTGGTCGAGGCGGGCGGCGGCGCGGGCCTCGCGGCGCATCCGCTCGAAGACGTCGGCGCGTTCGCGCTCGGAGAGGTGCTCGGGCACCCGGGGTTCCTTGACGGCGACCTCGCGCTCCACCGTCTCGTCCCGGGCCCGCCACACCGTACCCATGCCGCCGTGCCCGAGCTTGGCGAGCAGCCGGTAGCGCCCGGCGATCAGCCGCCCGGCGCCGGGTTCCGCGGGCGGTGGCCCCGGGGCCCGGTCCGGTACGGACGGCGCGCGCGGCGGACCCTCCGGCCGGTCCGGTGGGCGCAGTACGAAACTCGTCGTGTCGTCGGCCGCGCGGCCGACTCCCCCGTCGCTGCTCATGGTTCATGCCTACCAAGCGGCCCGCGCACGCGGCCAGAGGTGGCGCGAACCGGTCACAGAGCCGTGACCGAGCGGCGGCTCAGCGGGCCGTGACGGTGAAGGTGTCCACGGCCACGTCGAAGTGCTCGCGGGCCTCGCGCACCTTCCCGACCGGGCCCGACACCCACACGTCGTACATCCGGCCGTCCTCCTCCCAGCACAGGTCGTAGGTGTGCCGGGGTCCCTCGGCGAGGCTGAAACCGTCCCAGGTGAACTCCCAGAACGCGGCGGGGTGTCCCTCGCGGCCGGTCTCGGTGACCCGGCCGCCGCGGTAACCGGGGTTGTCGGCCCCGCCCCGGTCGGCGAGCCGCTGCAGGACGGCGGCGGGGCCGCCGGGCTCCGGCGGGGAGATCTTGATGCCGAGGCGGAAGGTCCCCCCGGCGGAGAGGTAGAAGACGCGCTCACCCTGCCGTTCACGGGTGAAGCCGCTCGGCACGGCGAGGGTGAAGCCGGCCGGGTCGCGTGCGGTGCGGTACCCGGAGGGCGCGGGGGTGCCCGCGGGGCCCGGAGTCCGGGAGGCGGAGGGGGCGCCGGGCGCGTCGTCGCCGCCCCGGTGCTCGTGGAACATCAGCACCGCCGCCGACGCCGCGGCTCCGGCCACCGCGGCGACCAGCAGGGCGGCGACCAGCCGGGCCCGTCTCGGAGGGCGGCGCGTGGACGCCGGTGCGGCGGTGCCCGGAGGCCTTTCCGGGGCGGCCGGAGGGTCCGGCGTGTCGGCCTTGGCGCCGCGTACCCCGCCGAGCAGCCGGAGGGTACGGGCGGCGGCCGGTACGCCGGACGCGGGAGGCATGCGCCCGGTGTCCAGGTAGGTCCGCAGCATCCGCTCGGCGTCGGCGGCGCCGAGGCGCAGCTCCGGATCGCGCTCCAGCAGGCCCCGTACGACGGGGAGCAGCGGCCCCGCCTCGGCGGGCGGCCGGATCTCGTCGGTGACGACGGCGTGGAGGATGCCGCCGAGCGAGTCGCGCCTGAAGGGCGACTCGCCGCTGAGCGCGGCGCACAGCAGCGCGCCCAGTGACCACAGGTCGGACGCGGGGCCGCCGCGCAGCCCGGACATCCGCTCGGGGGCGGTGTACTCGGGCGAGCCGACGAACGACCCGGTCTCGGTGAGGGTGGAGGCGCCCGCGACCCGCGCGATGCCGAAGTCGGTGAGCACCACGCGGTCGGTGCCGGACTCCAGCAGCACGTTGGCGGGCTTGATGTCCCGGTGCAGCACCCCGGCCGCGTGCGCGGTGGCCAGCGCGCTCAGCAGGTCGGCGCCGATCCGGGCGGCCTCGGCGGCGTCCACCGGGCCGTCGGCGGTGACCCGTTCGGCGAGCGAGCCGCCGTCGATCAGCTCCATGACGAGATAGGGGCGCTCGTCCTGCTCGACCACGTCGTGCACCACGATGATGTGCGGATGCCGCAACTGCGCGACCGCGCGCGCCTCGCGGAAGGAGTGCTCCCGCCGCCTGCGGGCGTCGTCCTCCGACAGGGAGTCGTCCAGGGCGATCTCCTTGACGGCCACCTGACGGCCCAGCACCAGGTCGTCGGCACGCCAGACGACACCCATCCCGCCGCGTCCGATGCGCGCCTCAAGGCGGTAACGGCCCGCGATCACACGGAGGTCGTGCCCCTCGGTCCCCATGTGCCCCATCATGCCGTACCGGACGTATCCCCTCCGGGGCGCTGACCGGCCAAGGTGCGCACGGTGACGGCCGATTCAGCCTCCCTGGGGATGCCAGCTCTGGAGCACCCACTGGAACTGCCGGTCCGCCGTGGCCCAGTCCTCGGCCGGCGACGACATGTAGATGACGTACTCGGTGCCCCCGCGCGAGATGTACGCCTCCTCGACGGCGCGCCGGGGACCGGCGACGTAGGGCGCGTCCCGCGCGAGCGCGGTCCAGGTGTACTCCCACAGCGAGCCCTCACGGTCGCGGTAGGTGTTGCCCTCCATCCTCACCCGCCGGTAGTCCACCAGCCGCTGCAACTGCTCCTCCAGGTCCTCCTGGTGCTGGCGGACGTCGGCGAAGTCGGGCGAGGTGTCCACGGCGATCCGGACGAAGTGCACCCCGCCGTCGGGCGAGTAGTCGATCTGCTTGAGGTCGCCCGCGATGCCGTACACCTTGCGGGTCCAGCCCTTGGGCAGGGAGAGGCTGAAGCCGACCGGGTCGTCGTGCCGCTCCCAGCTGTCGGGGACGGTCCCGGTGCCCGCCAGGCCGGAGTCGGCCATGGCCGACGCGGAGGCCGAGGACGAGGACGAGGCGGAGACCGACGGGCTCGGGGAGGTGTCTGGGCCGCCCTCGGTGTGCCGCCCGCCGCCCCACTGCAGGTACCCGACGGCCAGACTCGCCCCGAACACCAGCGCGGCGGCGGCGACCAGCGCCGTCATACGGGCCCGGGGCCCCCGCCGGGCCGGTGCCCGGCCCGCGTCCGCGGCGAGGGGTGTGACGGCGGTGGCGGTATGACGCGAGGGGGCTGCGCCGCCGTACGGGGCCGGTGCCGGGGGCGCCGTGGACACGGTCGGCGCCTCGGGCAGCCGGCCCGCGGCCGCGTCGGAGAGCAGGCGTTCGGCTGTGTGGGGGTCGGGGCGGTGGGAGGGGTCCTTGTGGAGGAAGGCGGCGATGACCGGGCCGAGCGGGCCGGCGTTGCGCGGCTCCTCGGCGTCCTCCTCCACGACCGCCTGCATGGTGCCCAGCGGCGAGGTGCGGCGGAACGGCGAGCGGCCCTCGACGGCGGTGTACAGCGTCGCGCCGAGCGCCCACAGGTCGGAGGCGGGACCGGGGTCGTGCCCGCGTATTCGCTCCGGCGCGAGGTAGTCGACCGACCCGACGACCTCACCGGTACGGGTGATGGTGCTGTCGCCCTCTATCTGGGCGATGCCGAAGTCGGTGAGCAGGACCCGGCCGTCCCGGCCGAGCAGGACGTTGCCGGGCTTCACGTCCCGGTGCAGCACCCCCGCCGTGTGCGCGGCGCGCAGCGCCCGCAGCACCCACAGGCCGATCCGCGCGGCCTCGCGGGGCTCGATCCGGCCGCGTTCCTTGACCGCGTCGGCCAGCGACTCGCCCTCGACCAGCTCCATCACGATCCAGGGGCGGCCGTCGTGCTCCAGGACGTCGTGCACGGTGACGACGGCGGAGTGGTTGATGCGCGCGGCGGCGCGGGCCTCGGCCCGGGTACGGGCCAGCAGGATGTGCTGGTCGCTCTCGGAGACGTAGAGCGCCGCGGTCAGCTCCTTGACGGCCACCTTCCGGTGCAGCACTTCGTCATGGGCGCGCCACACCCGGCCCATGCCGCCGCTGCCGATGGAATCGGTGAGCCGGTAGCGGCCCGCCACCAGCTGGCCCTGCATCTGATTCACGTTGCCCCGCAATGCTCTTGTCAGGGTCAGACTATGGAGCGGACCGGGCTCAGGGAACCGGCGGGGTCCCACGGAATCCGCACTGTGACAGTTGTCGCTTCCGCACAGCGCCCGGAACCGAACACCCGCTTCCGCCAAGGGTTCTGCGGAGGTGTCACCTCAGCCGGTGTAGCGGTAGGTGGCCGTCGCCTGGTCGTAGAGCCGGGTGACCTCGTCGCGCTCCGCCTCCGGGCCCCGGACCTGCACGATGTGGTACCGCCCGTTCAGCAGCATCGCCATGTTGCGCACGAACAGGTCGCGGCCCTGGGCGTCGGTCCAGGTGAACTGCCCCTCGGCCATGGTCCGTCCGCCCACCTCGATGGTGCGCAGTCCGGACGCGGTGGCCCAGCTGGAGTCGCGGTAGGGCTGCAACTCCTTCTCCTTGTCCCGCTGGTAGACCATCGGGTCGCTGCCGTAGGCCGCGGTGGTGTCCCGGCCCGGCACGACGACCAGTTCGAAGGTGCCGTGGGAGTAGACGACCTGGCCGCTGCCGTTGCGCGGCGCGTGACTCCAGCCCTCGGCCACCGCGACCTTGAAGCCGGCCGGGTCGGTGCGCAGGGTGAACCCGTCCGCGGCCGCCCCGCCCCCGGTCTGGGTCTCGGTGGCGGGCGAGGACGCGGCCGGGCCGTCGTCGGGGGTGCTCGCCCCGCCGGACGGCCGCTGCTCACGGGAGGGCGCGGGGCTCGCCGGTCCCGCCGCCCCGGTCCGGCCGCTGTCCTCCCCCTGCTTGGGCATG
Organism: Streptomyces sp. NPDC046860; assembly: GCF_040645115.1. NCBI lineage: Bacteria > Bacillati > Actinomycetota > Actinomycetes > Kitasatosporales > Streptomycetaceae > Streptomyces > Streptomyces sp. NPDC046860. The sequence continues at coordinate 134,128 of NZ_JBEYXQ010000010.1, forward strand.
AACATCACCGCGTAGGCGACGGCACCGGCCAGCATCAGCAGGACGAGCAGCAGCAGGACCCGGCCCAGGCTGCGCGGCGAACCGCCGGCCTCCTGCCGGGCCCGCTTGTGCCGGGCGTGCGGGTGCGGCACGGGCGCCTTGTTCCGCCGCCGCCACCGGGCCAGCTCGCCGCGCCTGCGCACGATCGGCAGCCGGGCCGGGTCGGCGGGCGGCACCGGCACCACATGGGCACCGGCGTCCGGCTCGGGCGCGGAGCGCACCAGCGAGCGCAGCCAGCCGCTCAGCTCCTCGAAGTCCAGCCGCTCGGTGGGGTCCTGGCGCAGCAGCGACTCCACCACCGGGCGCAGCGGACCGCACTCCTCCGCGTACGCGGGCGGCTCCGCGCACACCAGCTGCACCAGCTCGGCGGTGGACTCCTCCGGGTAGGGCGCGTGGCCCTGGACGGCGCGGAAGAGCAGCGCGCCGAGCGCCCACAGGTCGGTGGCGGGCCCCACGGGCGCGGCCAGCTGCCAGTTCTCGTGCACCGGACCGGCCTGCTCGGGCGCCCAGCGTTCGGTCACCGGCCCCACGACGGTCATCCGCATGTGCCGTGCACGTTCCGCCGCGATCGCGGTGCCCGGCCCGCGCCGCGCCCCGGCGGCCTCCGGCTCGTCCCAGCCGGACCCACCGGCACCGCCGTTCTGCGCGGGCAGCGCGGGCCGGGGCGGCGCCGGCACGCCCGGCTGGGCGGGGTTCAACGGGTACGGCGGCGCCGCGTCCTGCCGGGCGGGGGCGCCGGGGCGGGGCACGGCGCCGTGCCAGGTCCGCCCGGCCACGCCGTACGGGTCGGCCACGGAGCCGGGCGGCGGGCCGCTCCCCTCCGCGATCTCCCCCTCGGCGGGCGTACGGGCTCCGGGCAGGGCGCTGCGGCCGCCCCGCTCCGTCTCCTGGACCCGGGCGGCGGCGCGGGCACCGGCGCGGTACGCGGCGATGGCCCCGGCGCGCGCGGCCCGGATGTCGTCACCGCTCTCCGCCGGGCGCGGCAGGGCCGGCGCGGCGGGTGCGGAGTCGCCGCCTGCGGCGGGGGCCGGCAGCCGGCCCGCCACCCGCGCCTGGATCGCGGCACGCCGTGCGGCCTCGGGGTCCGTGTCGGCGGCCGCGGCGGCCGGACGGGCGAGCGCGCGACCGTCCTGCTGCCGCCGGTCCGGCACGGCCGGCTCCTGAGGCCCGTCCTGGGCCGGGACCGGGTCGTACCCGCACAGCGCCTCCTCCGCCGCGCCGACCGCGAGGCCGGTCAGCATGACCCGGCCGTCGTCGCAGACCAGGACCGTGCGGGCGGTGATGTTGCGGTGGGTCCAGCCGTGCGCGTGCAGGACGCGCAGCGCCATCACCACGTCCGCCGCGACCTCGGCGGCGCGGTAGGGGGACAGCGGCTGCTCGGCGAGGAGCGCGGACAGCGGGCGCGCGGACACCGCCTCGCTGACGATCCACAGCGAGCCGCCCTCGGCAAACACGTCGAAGACCTGGTCCAGGCGCGGGTGGTCCGGTATCCGGGCGGCCGCCTGCGCGGCCTCCACGGCGCGCCGGACGGCCGGGTCACGCGGGGAACGGGTGGCGCTGCGGCCCGCCGGGGCGCTGCGGCCCGCCGGGGCGCGGCGGCCGCGCTCACGCGCGGTGAAGCCCTCGGGCAGTCCCTCGGCGTCGATGACCTCGGCCTCGACGACCTCCGGCAACGGCACCTGACGGACCAGCACCTCCTGCCCGCTGTAGGTGTCGAAGGCGTACGTCTCGGTGAGTTCGTACTCGTCGGAGGGGGAAAGCGGCAGGCGGTAGCGGTCTGCGAGAACCCGGCCCGCGTACTCGTCCACGTCTGCCAACCCCCCTGCCGTTTCCGGTCGTCGGCGATCGTTCGCCGCCCGTCACGCGTCACACCCGGCTGCGTACGGTTCTCAACCATTCACGATACGTGCCGGAGGCAACCCGCACCGAGGGGATGACCGATTCCGGGCTACCGACCCGGGATCGTTCAGGTCACGACTTGGGTTCGAAGGACGTCGTGAGCGTCTTCCAGGTGTCCTCGCGCAGCGAGTCGTCCCACCCGGCGCTCTTCGCGGTGTACATCAGCGCGTGCCCGAGGTGGTCGTTGACCACGAAACCCCGGTCGATGGAGCGGTACTTGGTGCCGCCGTCCACGTAGGTGAACTCCCAGTCGGCCGTGTTCCAGCCCCGGTAGTCCACCTTCGCTATGCGGATGCGGTCGTACTGGGAGCGGACCATGTACCGCTCCTGGTTCTCCCAGTCGCGCACCGGGTCGCTCTTGGGCGTGCTGGTCCAGCCGACGAGCAGCTTCTGCCCGTCGGGGCCGGTGTACCGGTCGCCCGCGCCGCTCGTGGACACGTACTTCCAGCCCTCGGGCAGCCCGATGGAGTAGCCCTGCGGGCTCTTGCGCGTCGTGACGGCGGGCGCGCTGCCGGAGCCCTTGCCGCCGGACGAGCCGGAGTCGTCCGAGCCCTCGCCGTCGTCCTTGCCCTCGGAGTCGTCGGCGGTGCCCGCGTCGCCCGCCCCGCCGGAACGGGAACCGTCGGTGGCGGTCGCGGAGCCGGAGCCCGAGCCGTCCGGGCTCGCGCCACCGGAACCGCCGTCCTTGCCCGTGTCCCGCTTGGTCGAGGCACCGGCGCTGGGCGCGGCCTTGGCGCCGCCCTTGTCGTCGTCGCCACCGAGCGTGATGGCCAGCACGGTGCCGAGCACCAGCACGGCCAGGGCGACGACCACCGCGACGACGACCAGCGTGCGCTTGGACACCACGTCGGTGAGGGACGCCTTCGGCACGGGCCTGCGCGTGAGATCCAGGTCCGGCGACGACATCACGGGCCAGCTCGAACTTGGCTTGTTCGCACCCGGGTCCGGCGTGTCGGAACCGCCGCGGCCGGCGGTGTCCGCAGCGGCGCCGGAGCCGCTCTTCGGGCGGGCGGCGGCAGCGGCCGCCGAGGCCCCGGCCGCCTTGCGGACCGAGCGCAGGGCGCCGCGCACCTTGTCCCCGGCGTCCTCGCGCCGCTTGTCCTCGGGCGAGTCGGGCTGCGCCGGGATCGGCACGACCCGGGTCGCGTCCAGGGGCTCCGGGTCGGCGGCGTTGATGACCTTGTTGAGCATCGCCCGCGCGCCGGCGTCGTCGAGCCGCTGCGCGGGCTCCTTGGTGAGCAGACCCCGGATGACGTCGCCCAGCGGGCCCGCGTTCTTGGGCTCCTCCAGGCTCTCGGTCATCACGGCGGTCAGCGTGGCGATGGCCGAACCCTTGTCGTACGGCGGCACGCCCTCCACCGACGCGTACAGCAGGCCGCCCAGCGACCACAGGTCGGCGGCCGGGCCCGGCTTGTGCCCCCGGGCCCGCTCGGGGGAGATGTAGGAGGGGGCGCCGACGAGCATGCCGGTGGAGGTGATGGACGGGTCGCCCTCGACCTGGGCGATGCCGAAGTCGGTGAGCACCACCCGGCCGTCGTCCGCGATCAGCACGTTGGACGGCTTCACGTCACGGTGCAGGATGCCCTCGCGGTGCGCGGAGCGCAGCACGTCCAGCACGGCGAGCCCGACCTCGGCGGCCCGACGCGGCGTCAGGACGCCGTCCTCGCGGATGACCTCGGCCAGGGACTTGCCCTCGACCAGCTCCATGACGATCCACGGGCGGTCGTCCTCGTCGACCACGTCGAAGACCGTCACCGCGCTGTTGTTGCGGATGCGGGCGATCGCCTTGGCCTCGCGCAGCGTGCGCGTGATCAGACGCCGCTTCTCCTCCTCGTCGATGTTCGACGGGAACCGCAGCTCCTTGACGGCCACCGTCCGGCCGAGGGTCTCGTCCTCGGCACGCCAGACCGTGCCCATGCCACCGCGGCCCAGCACGTCCCCCAGCCGGTACCGCCCGGCGAGAAGACGACGCTCGTTCTTGCCCTGACGAGTCTCCTGACGGGATGTCCCCGCCCGCTCCGCCTCCGACATGCGTCCCCTCATGCAACCCGCCCTGACAGAGCCTTCATTGTCCCTCACGCGACAACCGGCCGACGCCCTGGGGGGCCCTGTGGGCGCACCTCGTCCGCGGTGTCGGCGGACCCGTCGGACCAGATGTTCCAGTTGCCGGGATGATGGGCCCCGACACGGAAGGAGCCAGGGATGCCGACCCTTCGGACAGTCCTGTCCATACCGGTTCTCGTGGCTCTGCTGCTCACCCCCTCGGCCCCCGGCGCGACACCGGTCGCGGGCTTCTCGGACACTGTGCTTCCGCTGCTGGTCAGCGAGGGTGGAGCCCCTGCCGCGGCCCTGCTCGCGCAGGACCGTCACGGCACACGCCGCGCATCGCGCTACGCGGACGCGGGCCGGGGCATCGCCCGTGCCGACCATTTCCGCGCCGGGAGCGTCACCAAGACCTTCGTGGCGACCGTCGTGCTGCAACTCGCCGCGGAACAACGGCTCTCCCTGTCCGACACCGTCGAACAGCACCTCCCCGGTCTCCTGCCCCGGGTTCACGCCGGGACACGGCACACCGGCGAGGAATCCGGCCGTATCGCCGCCGGACCGGGCGACGCGCCGCACGGGTCACCCAAGGCCCTCCTGCCCCCCGCGCCACAGGTGGACGGCACTCGCGTCACCGTGCGCGACCTGCTCGCCCACACCAGCGGCATCCCCGACTTCGCCGGGGCCACCCACGGCACCCTGCCCCTGACCGCACGTCAGGCCGTTTCTCTCGCGCTCACCCTCCCCGCCCACGCCCCGGGCCGCCACGCCTACTCCAGCACCAACTACGTCCTGCTCGGCATGGTGATCCAGCAGGTCACCGGCCGCTCCTACGCCGCCGAGGCGCGGCGCAGGATCATCGCCCCGCTGGGCCTGAAGGGCACCTCCTTCCCCGGCTCGCGCCGCTCCCTGCCCGCACCGCACGGCCGGGCCTACACGGCCGGCGGCTCCGACGTCACCGAACTCGACCCCCGCGTGGCCGGGGCGGCGGGCGAGCTGGTGAGCACGCTCGACGATCTGGACCGCTTCTACGCGGCCCTGCTGGGCGGCACCCTGCTACCCCGGCCGGAACTGCGCGAGATGCTGGACACCCGGGCCGCACACGGCGCGTACGGCATGGGCCTCTATCCGGCCCGGCTTCCGTGCGGGCTCACCGTCTGGGGACACAACGGACGGATCGCGGGAAGCTATGTGCGCACCGCGGCCACCGCCGACGGCAGCCGGGTCCTCACCTTCCGGGTGAACACGGACGCGGAGGCCGACCCCCGGCTCGAACGGGCGCTGCTCGCCGCCGAGTTCTGCCCCCGCACCTGGTAGTCGGCCGACGCCCCGCCCAGGGGACGCGGCTACAGGGGCACGATGTCCGGCGCCCCCAGACGGGCCGCGTCCGCCGTGAGGTCGTCGGGCTGGCGCTGGGACTCACGCTCGGCCTCCACCCGCTTCTCGTAGTGCTCGACCTCGCGGGCGATCTGGTCCTCGTCCCACCCCAGCACCGGTGCCATCAGCTCGGCGGCCTCGCGGGCGCTGCGGGTGCCCCGGTCGAAGGTCTCGATGGAGATGCGGGTGCGGCGGGTGAGGACGTCGTCCAGGTGCCGGGCCCCCTCGTGCGAGGCCGCGTAGACGATCTCCGCGCGCAGGTAGTCGTCCGCGTGCCGCAGGGGCTCGCCGAGGGAGGGGTCGGCGGCTATCAGGTCGAGGAGCTGGTCGGCCATCGAGCCGTACCGGTTCAGCAGGTGCTCGACCCGGGCCACGTGCAGTCCGCTGCGCTCGGCTATGCGCTCGCGGGCGTTCCACATCGCCGGGTAGCCCTCGGCGCCGAGCAGCGGGATCTCCTCGGTGACGGACGCGGCGACCCGCCGGTCCAGGCCGTGCACCGCCGCGTCGACGGCGTCCTCGGCCATCACCCGGTACGTCGTGTACTTGCCGCCCGCGACGACCACCAGGCCCGGCACCGGATGGGCCACGGTGTGCTCGCGGGACAGCTTGCTGGTGGCCTCGGACTCGCCGGCCAGCAGCGGACGCAGGCCCGCGTAGACACCCTCGACGTCGTCGCGGGTGAGCGGGACCGCCAGGACGGAGTTGACGTGTTCCAGCAGGTAGTCGATGTCGGCGCTGGACGCGGCCGGGTGCGCCTTGTCCAGGTCCCACTCGGTGTCGGTGGTGCCGACGATCCAGTGCCGGCCCCAGGGGATGACGAACAGCACGGACTTCTCGGTGCGCAGGATCAGGCCGGTGCTGGAGTGGATGCGGTCCTTGGGCACGACCAGGTGGATGCCCTTGGACGCCTTGACGTGGAACTGGCCGCGCTCCCCCACCAGCCCCTGCGTGTCGTCGGTCCACACGCCGGTGGCGTTGACGACCTGGCGGGCGCGGATCTCGTACTCCCCGCCGCCCTCCACGTCCTCCACCCGGACCCCGACGACCCGCTCGCCCTCGCGCAGGAATCCCGTCACGCGGGTGCGGTTGGCGACCTTGGCGCCGTAGGAGGCGGCGGTGCGGACCAGGGTGGTGACGAAGCGGGCGTCGTCCACCGCGGCGTCGTAGTACTGCAGGGCGCCGACCAGGGCGTCCTTGCGCAGGCAGGGGGCGACCCGCAGGGCGCGGGTGCGGGTGAGGTGGCGGTGCGTGGGCAGACCCCTGCCGTGGCCGCGGGCCATGGACATCGCGTCGTACAGCGCGACGCCGGTGCCCGCGTACAGCCGCTCCCAGCCCCGGTGCTGGAGGGGGTAGAGGAACGGCACCGGTTTCACCAGGTGCGGTGCCAGGCGCTCCAGCAGCAGGCCGCGCTCCTTCAGGGCCTCGCGCACGAGGGGGAAGTCGAGCATCTCCAGATAGCGCAGACCGCCGTGGATCAGCTTGCTGGACCGGCTGGAGGTGCCGGACGCCCAGTCGCGCGCCTCGACCAGTCCGGTGGACAGACCGCGGGTGGCCGCGTCCAGCGCGGTGCCCGCGCCCACGATGCCGCCGCCGACCACCAGCACGTCCAGTTCGCGCTCGGCCATCTCCGCAAGTGCCTCGGCGCGCCGCGCCGGGTCAAGGGTCGCTGTCCTCACCACTGCCTCCCGCTCTCGCAGACCCGCAGGCCGGGCCGCACCCGGTGGTCGCGGCCCCTTCGTCCCCTCCTCATGCCCAGAACCTCATGCTCAAAAGTGTGGCGGTGCCGGCCGGCTTCGGCCACCACGGCCTCCCAGGCTGTGGAAAACCCGCGCGTATCATCCCGAAGACACACGAACACAATCACACATAACGGTCATATTTGTACCTAGTCTGACTGTGCGCTCGTTCAGGCGGTCCACCGGGCTTGCGCACCATTCCCACTTCGGCTATCGGGAAGGACGGCCCACGCCATGCCCGCAGATCTCGCCGTCATCGGACTCGGTCCCTACGGCCTGCCGCTGGCCCAGGCCGCCGTCAACGCAGGCATCCCCACCATCGGGTACGCCACCGGCCCCGAGGCGGGGTCGCTCAGCCCCGCCGAGCTGCGCCGGATGCGCTCCACCGGGTTCCGGCCCGGCACCGACCCGGCCCAGCTCGGCCGGGTCCGCACCGCCGTCATCTGCGCGCCCACCCCGCGCGGCGCCGACGGCGAACTCGACCTCGGCCAGGTCGAGGCGGCCGCCCGCACCCTGGCCGAGCGGCTGCGCCCGCACACCACGGTCATCCTGGAGTCGCCCGTCCTGCCCGGCACCACCGAGAACCTGCTGCGCCCCATCCTGGAGCGGGGCTCCGGCCTGCGCGCCGGGCGCGACTTCCACCTCGCCTACTCCCCCAGCCGCGTCGACCCCGGCAGCCGCGACCACACCCCGGCCCCGAGGGTCATCGGCGGTCTCACCCCGGCCTGCACCGAGTCGGCCGCCGCGTTCTACGGCCGGCTCACCGACAAGGTGGTCCGGGCGCGCGGACTGCGCGAGGCGGAGGCGGTACGGCTGCTGGAGACCAACTTCCGGCACGTCAACATCGCGCTCGTCAACGAGATGGCCGTCGTCTGCCACGAGCTGGGCGTCGACCTGTGGGACGTGATCCGCTGCGCGGAGACCAAGCCCTTCGGCTTCCAGGCGTTCCGGCCGGGGCCCGGCGTCGGCGGCCACGGCGTTCCGCAGGACCTCACCGGCCACGCGAGCCGGGGCCTGCGCATGGTGGAGCTGGCCCAGCAGGTCAACGACCGCATGCCGCACTACGTCGTCCAGCGCGCCGCCGCCCTCCTCAACGAGCACGGCAAGTCCGCCCGGGGCGCCCGCGTCCTCCTCCTCGGCGTCACCTACAAGGCCGACCTCGCCGACCAGCAGGACACCCCGGCCCACGAGATCGCCGTCCGCCTGATGGAGCTGGGCGCCTCCGTCAGCTACCACGACCCCCACGTCCCCGCCTGGCACGTCCTGGACCGCCCGGTCCCCCGCGCCGACTCCCTCTACGAGGCCGCGGCCGCCGCCGACCTCACCCTCCTCCTCCAGCCCCACCGCACCTACGACCTCCAGGGCCTCTCGGTGAAGGCCCAACTGCTGCTGGACACCCGAGGAGCGACCCCGACGGGCGCGGCGCACCGGTTGTAAGCACGCGCCGCCGCTGAGCCGGTCGCCTCCGAGCGCGCGAAAGAGCCCGGTCACCCCAAGGTGACCGGGCCCTCTGCGTGCGGAAAAAGATCAGCGGCGGTGCTGGCTGTCCGCCACCGTGACCTCGACGCGCTGGAACTCCTTCAGCTCGCTGTAGCCGGTGGTGGCCATGGCGCGGCGCAGGGCGCCGAAGAAGTTCATGGAGCCGTCGGGGGTGCGGGAGGGGCCGGTGAGGACCTCCTGAAGGGTGCCGACGGTGCCGAGGTCGACCTTCTGGCCGCGCGGCAGCTCCGCGTTGACCGCCTCCATGCCCCAGTGGTGGCCCTTGCCGGGCGCGTCCGTGGCACGGGCCAGCGGGGAACCCATCATCACCGCGTCGGCGCCGCAGGCGATCGCCTTGGGCAGGTCGCCGGACCAGCCGACCCCGCCGTCCGCGATGACGTGCACGTACCGGCCGCCGGACTCGTCCATGTAGTCGCGGCGGGCGGCGGCCACGTCGGCGACCGCGGTCGCCATCGGGACCTGGATGCCCAGCACGTTGCGCGTGGTGTGCGCGGCGCCGCCGCCGAAGCCGACGAGCACACCGGCCGCGCCGGTGCGCATCAGGTGCAGGGCCGCGGTGTACGTGGCGCAGCCGCCGACGATCACCGGGACGTCCAGCTCGTAGATGAACTGCTTCAGGTTCAGCGGCTCGTGCGAGGAGGAGACGTGCTCCGCCGAGACCGTGGTGCCGCGGATGACGAAGATGTCCACGCCCGCGTCGACGACCGCCTTGGAGAACTCGGCGGTGCGCTGCGGGGAGAGCGCGGCGGCCGTGACCACACCGGCGTCGCGCACCTCCTTGATGCGCTGGCCGATCAGCTCCTCCTTGACGGGAGCCGCGTAGATCTCCTGGAGGCGGCGGGTGGCGACCTCGGCCGGCAGCTCCGCGATCTCGTCCAGCAGCGGCTGCGGGTCCTCGTGCCGGGTCCACAGGCCCTCGAGGTTGAGGACGCCCAGGCCGCCCATCTCGCCGATGCGGATCGCGGTGGCCGGGGAGACGACCGAGTCCATGGGAGCGGCCAGGAACGGCAGCTCGAAGCGGTAGGCGTCGATCTGCCAGGCGATCGAGACCTCCTTCGGGTCCCGCGTACGGCGGCTGGGGACGACGGCGATGTCGTCGAAGGCGTACGCCCGGCGGCCGCGCTTGCCGCGCCCGATCTCGATCTCAGTCACGTCATGCCTTTCCCTGATGCTTACAGCGTCTTCCAGTATCGCCGACCGGGCCGGTGACGGCCGTCCCGGGCGACGCGGAGGGCGGTCCCGGACATCTCCGGAACCGCCCTCTCACGACCCGCACGCGTACGCGTGCGTCACTTCTTGCTGCTGTAGTTCGGCGCCTCGACCGTCATCTGGATGTCGTGCGGGTGGCTCTCCTTGAGACCCGCCGAGGTGATCCGGACGAACCGGCCGTTGTCCTGCAGCTCCGGCACGGTACGGCCGCCGACGTAGAACATCGACTGGCGCAGACCTCCGACGAGCTGGTGCACCACGGAGGACAGCGGGCCGCGGTAGGGCACCTGGCCCTCGATGCCCTCGGGGATCAGCGCCTCGTCGGAGGCGACGCCCTCCTGGAAGTAGCGGTCCTTGGAGAACGAACGGCGGTCGCCGCGCGTCTGCATCGCGCCCAGCGAACCCATGCCGCGGTAGGACTTGAACTGCTTGCCGTTGATGAACAGCAGCTCGCCCGGCGACTCCTCGCAGCCCGCGAGCAGCGAGCCGAGCATCACCGTGTCGGCACCCGCGACCAGGGCCTTGGCGATGTCGCCGGAGTACTGCAGACCGCCGTCGCCGATGACCGGGACACCGGCCTCCTTGGCGGCGAGCGCGGCCTCGTAGATCGCGGTGACCTGCGGGACACCCACACCGGCGACCACACGCGTGGTGCAGATCGAGCCGGGGCCGACACCGACCTTGATGCCGTCCGCGCCCGCGTCCACCAGCGCCTGGGCGCCGTCACGGGTCGCGATGTTGCCGCCGATGACGTCGATGCCGGAGGAGTTGGACTTGATCTTGGCGATCATGTCGCCGACCAGACGGGAGTGACCGTGCGCGGTGTCCACGACGATGAAGTCGGCGCCCGCCTCGATCAGCGCCTGGGCGCGCTCGAAGGAGTCACCGGCCACGCCGACCGCCGCGCCGACCAGCAGCCGGCCCTCGGCGTCCTTGGCCGCGTTCGGGTACTGCTCGGCCTTGACGAAGTCCTTGACCGTGATCAGACCCTTGAGCACACCGCGGTCGTCGACCAGCGGCAGCTTCTCGATCTTGTGCTTGCGCAGCAGCTCCATGGCCTCCGGGCCGGAGATGCCGACCTTGGCGGTGACCAGCGGCATCGGCGTCATGACCTCGTGCACCCGACGGGCACGGTCGGTCTCGAAGGCCATGTCGCGGTTGGTGACGATGCCCAGCAGCCGCTTGTCGGGGTCGGTGACGGGCACGCCGCTGATGCGGAACTTGGCGCACAGCGCGTCGGCCTCGGCGAGGGTCGCCTCCGGGTGGATGGTGATCGGGTCGGTGACCATGCCCGACTCCGACCGCTTCACCAGGTCGACCTGGTTGGCCTGGTCCTCGATGGACAGGTTGCGGTGCAGCACGCCCACGCCGCCCTGACGGGCCATGGCGATCGCCATGCGGGACTCGGTCACCTTGTCCATGGCGGCGGACAGCAGCGGGATGTTGACCCGTACGTTCCGGGAGACGTACGAGGCGGTGTCGATGTCGTCGGGCGCCATGTCCGACGAGCCCGGCAGCAGCAGCACGTCGTCGTAGGTCAGCCCGAGTGTCTGGAATTTACCGGGCACTCCGTCGACGTTGGCAGTCATGACACCTTCCCCAAATGGCCTTGATCGGTGCGGATGTCCATGCTAACGGGAAGCGTCGTGAGCAAATTCCACGCTACGGGGGCGCTTCAGGCTTCGTATGTTCGTACGGATTCCGCGGCGGACGCGTTCACCGACGGGTCGCCGACGGGCCGGCACCGGGGCCCTCTCAGGCTTCTCACCGGCTCGTTCACGCCACGGCGGACCCTTCGCCCGCACGCCGGGGCGCACCTCGGCGCGCGGTCACGGGCTACTGCTCGGCAAGGGCGCGCAGCCGGCTCAGCGCGCGATGCTGGGCCACTCGCACCGCCCCTGGTGACATTCCCAACATCTGCCCTGTCTCCTCCGCGGTCAAGCCCACGGCGATACGGAGCAGCAGCAGTTCGCGCTGGTTCTCGGGGAGGTTGGCCAGCAGCTTCTTCGCCCAGGCGGCGTCGGAGCTGAGCAGGGCGCGCTCCTCGGGGCCGAGCGAGTCGTCGGGGCGCTCGGGCATCTCGTCCGAGGGGACGGCCGTGGAACCGGGGTGACGCATCGCCGCGCGCTGGAGGTCGGCCACCTTGTGGGAGGCGATGGCGAAGACGAACGCCTCGAAGGGACGGCCGGTGTCGCGGTAGCGGGGCAGGGCCAGCAGCACCGCCACGCAGACCTCCTGGGCGAGGTCCTCCACGAAGTGGCGGGCGTCGCCGGGCAGCCGCGACAGGCGGGTGCGGCAGTAGCGCAGCGCGAGGGGGTGGACGTGCGCGAGCAGGTCGTGCGTGGCCTGCTCGTCCCCGTCGACGGCACGGTGCACCAGGGCGCCGATGGGCCCGGGGGCCGTGCCCGCCTCGTCGTCGCGCATCGGTCCATGGTGCCCTGCGGCCGCGCGGTCCGTCGCATCGCGCTCGTCGTTGTGCACCGAAGCGTTATGAGCAGGTGCGCCGGCACTCATCTCCTGCGCCCTCCCCTTCCGCTGGTTTCGCGCTCGCTCGACTCGTCCCCGAGAGACTCCACACCTCAAGGATGCGGCATCCGCGCCGAAACGAGCAGCACGCACCCGGAGAGCGGTTCCGGCGCCCGGGTCCGGCCGAGGGGCGTCCCCCTGGTCGGACTCGCGCGGCGGCCGGCCGGACGCGCCGGGGACCAGCCACTTCCGCGCCACCGTCACCGTCACCGGCCCGGAACTCCACCTGGGCTGTCCGGCGCGGGCCGTGTGCCGTGACGTCCGGCGCCGCGCCCGCCTCCAGGAGACGTCCGGCGCCGGCCGGAAGCCGGCCGGGTGCGGGCCCCGGCCGTCCGGCGACCGGGTCCGCCGCCGGAACCGCGCGACCGCACCCTCGTACACCCTCCACCACCCGCCCAGGACGATGCCGTCCAGGCCGGGCGCAGCGGCCGCGCACGACCTACCGGACCAGTCCCCAGCGGAAGCCGAGCGCTACCGCGTGGGCGCGGTCGGAGGCGCCGAGCTTCTTGAACAGCCGCCGGGCGTGGGTCTTGACGGTGTCCTCGGAGAGGAACAGCTCGCGGCCGATCTCGGCGTTGGAGCGGCCGTGGCTCATGCCCTCCAGCACCTGGATCTCGCGCGCGGTGAGCGTGGGCGCGGCGCCCATCTCGGCCGAGCGGAGCCGGCGCGGGGCCAGTCGCCAGGTGGGGTCGGCGAGGGCCTGCGTGACCGTCGCCCGCAGCTCCGCGCGGGAGGCGTCCTTGTGCAGGTAGCCCCGGGCGCCGGCGGCGACCGCGAGGGCGACGCCGTCGAGGTCCTCGGCGACGGTCAGCATGATGATGCGCGCGCCCGGATCGGCGGAGAGCAGACGGCGCACGGTCTCGACGCCGCCCAGGCCGGGCATGCGTACATCCATCAGGATGAGGTCGGAACGGTCGGCACCCCAGCGGCGGAGGACTTCCTCGCCGTTGGCCGCCGTCGTCACGCGCTCGACGCCGGGCACGGTCGCAACCGCGCGGCGAAGCGCCTCTCGGGCAAGCGGGGAGTCGTCGCAGACGAGGACGGAAGTCATGACCGCCCTCCGCAGCAAATGCGCGTCACCTTGAGCCTCCAGGCTGGTACGGAATCGTCACCTGTGCGGTCGACCGTCTCGGACGCCTGCCCGAGCACTTGTGTTTTCAACCGCCTCCGCACTCTCAACGACGGTCACCCGAAAGAGTTACGGGTCGGCGTACTGACTTCGGCACTCTACGTGAGGGCTCCGACACGGTGCAGACATGCGCGACGGACCCACGGCTTTTCATCACAACCCGTGCCCCATTTAGCCGTTTTTGGTCCCATTTCTCAGTGTCTGAGGCTAGATTCGCAATGAGTCATATTTTCATCTCCTTAGACCGGAGATGTACGGTCGAAGGCACAGTATCCGCCCAGAACGGCTACAAGGGGTCACGTAATGGCAGATTTCTCCCGCCTTCCCGGACCGAACGCGGACCTGTGGGACTGGCAGTTGCTGGCAGCCTGCCGAGGGGTGGACAGCTCGCTCTTCTTCCACCCGGAGGGCGAGCGCGGTGCGGCGCGGAGTGCACGTGAGAACTCGGCCAAGGAGGTCTGCATGCGGTGTCCGGTCCGTGCGCAGTGCGCGGCACACGCGCTGGCGGTGCGTGAGCCGTACGGCGTGTGGGGCGGGCTCACCGAGGACGAGCGCGAAGAGCTGATGGGCAGGGCCCGCAACCGCCTGGTGTCCACCGCCGGCGGGGGCACTGGCCCGCACGCGTGAAGGAACGTTTCTGCACACACCCGGGCACGCGCTGCGCGTGCCCCTGACCCGTGCCCCGGCCCGCGCCTACGCGCGCGAAGCCGCCCGTCCGAGCTGTTCCAGCGTCGCGGCCACCGCCGGGACCTGGGCCAGGTCGGGCAGGGTCAGGGCGACGATCTCGCGGCGGACCGCGGGCTCCAGCCGGACCACCCGCACACCCCTGGGCCGTACCGACTCCACCGCCAGCCGGGGCAGTACGGCCACCCCCAGGCCGGCGCCGACCAGGCCGACCACGGCCGGATAGTCGTCGGTGGCGAAGTCGATGCGGGGGGTGAAGCCCGCGCCCTCGCAGACCTGGACGAGCTGGCCCCGGCAGCGCGGGCAGCCCGCGATCCAGGGCTCCTCCGCCAGTTCCCCGATGGCGACGGCGTCCGCGCCCGCGAGGCGGTGGCGCTCGGGGACCAGGGCGACGAGACGGTCCGTCAGCAGGCGCCGTACCACCAGGTCGTCCCACTCCTCGGTGGCGGCGGCGCCCTCGTAGCGGAAGGCCAGGGCCACGTCGCAGTCGCCCTCGCGCAGCAGCTCGACCGACCTCGGCGGCTCGGCCTCCTCCAGCGAGACGCGGGTGCCGGGGTGGGCGGCGCGCAGGGCGGCCAGGGCGTTGGGGACCAGGGTGGAGGTGCCGCTGGGGAAGGAGACCAGCCGGACCCGGCCCGCGCGCAGGCCCGCGATGGCGGCGACCTCCTCCTCGGCGGCGGTGAGCCCGGCGAGGATGCCGGAGGCGTGCCTGACCAGGGCCTCGCCGGCCTGGGTCAGCCGCATCTCGCGGCCGCCCCGGACCAGCAGCGGGGTGCCGACGGAGGTCTCCAGCGCCTTCATCTGCTGGCTGACGGCCGGCTGGGTGCAGCCCAGCTCGCGCCCCGCCGCCGAGAAGGAACCGGTGGCGGCGACGGCGCGCAGGACGCGGAGATGGCGGGCCTCGATCACCCTTCGAGCATAAGCCGTACTTGGACCGTGGTCCCGATATCGCGTCGACGCTTTGGGAACCGGTCACGTACCGTGCGCGCATGAAGCTTCTCTCCGTCAATCTGGGGCGACCCCGCGCGGTGCCGTACACCGACCAGGCCGAGGGGGTGACGGGCATCGACAAGCGGCCCGTCGACGGGCCGGTGCGGGTGGCGGCGCCCGGGGCGAAGGGGGTCGGCGGCAGCGGGCTGGCCGGGGACGCGGTGTGCGAGCTGCGCCACCACGGCGGGGACGACCAGGCGGTGTACGCGTTCGCGCGCGAGGACCTCGACGACTGGGAGCGCGAGCTGGGCCGGCCCCTGGCCAACGGCTGCTTCGGGGAGAACCTCACCACGGCCGGGCTGGACGTCTCCGGGGCGCTGATCGGCGAGCGCTGGCGGATCGGTTCCGCCGTGGTGCTGGAGGTGACGTCGGGGCGTATCCCGTGCCGTACGTTCCAGGGCCATATGGCCGAGCCGGGCTGGGTGAAGAGGTTCACCCGGAAGGGCGCCACGGGTGCCTACCTGCGGGTGATCGAGCCGGGCGGGATACGGGCGGGCGACGCGGTGGAGATCGTGCACCGGCCGGACCACGGGGTGACCGCGGCGAAGCAGTTCCGCGCGGTGACCACCGAGCGCGAGCTGCTGCCCTCGCTGCTCGCGGCGGGCGACGCCCTGCACGCCGAGACGGTGGCCGTGATCCACAAGTACCTGGAGCGCCAGGCCCGCTGAACCGCCGTCAGCGGGCGCCGGGGCCGCCGGTCCGGGTCACTACTCTTGGGCCATGACTACGGCTCTGATTACGGGATCGACCGCGGGCATCGGCGCCGCGTTCGCACGGCGGCTGGCGGCGGACGGGCACGACCTGGTGCTGGTCGCGCGGGACACGGCGCGGCTGCGGGAGCAGGCGCTCGAGTTGCACGACCTGCACGGCGTCGAGGCGGAGGTGCTGACCGCCGACCTCGCCGAGGACAAGGGCATCGAGACGGTGGCCGAGCGGCTCGGCGACCGCCGCAACCCGGTCGACCTGCTGGTCAACAACGCCGGGTTCGGCAACAAGGGCCGCTATCTGGACGTCTCCATGGCCGACGAGCTGCGGATGATCAAGGTGCACTGCGAGGCGGTGCTCCGGCTGACCTCGGCGGCGGCGGAGGCGATGCGGGAGCGCGGGCGCGGCGGGGTGGTGAACGTCGCCTCGGTGGCGGCCTTCGTCCCGCGCGGCACGTACGGCGCCTCCAAGGCGTGGGTCGTGCAGTTCACCCAGGGCGCGGCGAAGGACCTGGCGGGCAGCGGGGTCCGGCTGATGGCGCTGTGCCCCGGCTTCGTGCGCACCGAGTTCCACGAGCGGGCCGGGATGGGTACGGACAACATCCCCGGCTGGATGTGGCTGGACGCCGACAAGCTGGTCGCCGAGGCGCTGAACGACCTCGCCCGCAACAAGACCGTCTCCATCCCCGACCCCCGCTACAAGACCCTGATGGGCCTGGCGAAGGTGGCCCCCCGCGGCCTGCTGGGCGGGATCAGCGCGCGCACGGGGCGCAAGTACGGGCCGCGCTAGAGGGAGCGGCGGGGTCCGCGTCCATGTCGGATTCCTGCCAGAAGGCGGGTGGGGAGCGGTGTTTGACTGCGGTCATGACCTTCTCGAAGCCGGACACCGCCCGGCTCTTCCGCTCCCTGCACACCCCCGAGGCGCCCCTCGCGCTGGCCAACGCCTGGGACGTGGCGAGCGCCCGTGTCATCGAGGCCGCGGGCGCCCCGGCGATCGCCACGACCAGCGCCGGGGTGGCCTGGTCGCTGGGCGCGCCGGACGGTGACCGCCTCGCCCGGGACCGCGCGCTGGACGTCGTCGCCCGGATCGTGGCCGCCGTGTCGGTGCCGGTGACCGCCGACATCGAGGGCGGGTACGCGGAGCACGCGGCCGGGGTGGCCGGGACGGTCGCCGGGGTGCTGGACGCGGGTGCCGTCGGCATCAACATCGAGGACGGCACCCGGCCCCCGGCGGAGCTGGCCGAACGGGTGGCCGTGGCCCGGCGGCAGAGCGCGGACCTCTTCATCAACGCCCGTGTGGACACGTACCTGTTCGGGCTCGGGGACCCCGGGACCCGGCTGGAGGAGACGCTGGCCCGGGCGCACCGGTACCTCGACGCGGGTGCCGACGGGGTCTTCGTCCCGGGCGTGACCGATCCGGAGACCGTCGCGGCCTTGGCCGACGCCGTCCCGGCTCCCCTGAACGTCATGGCCGCCCCGGGCGCCCCCACGGTCGCCGAGCTGGGCAGGCTGGGCGTCTCCCGGGTGAGCCTCGGTTCGGGAGTGGCGCAGTCCGCGTACGCCGCGGCCCGCCGCGCCGCCCTGGACCTCTACGCGGACGGCGGCTGCTCCTCCCTCGCGGACGCCCTCCCCTTCCCCGAGCTGAACGGCCTGCTGCACGAGGGGCGCTGATCACAGCACTTCGCCCCGCCGGGATTCTCCCGGCGGGGCGAAGTCGCAAGCCCTAGAGGGCTGTTGCCTTAGTGGGAGTGGCCGTGGCCGTGGCCGTGACCAGCGGCGGCCTCTTCCTCTTCCTTCTTCTCGACGACCAGGGTCTCGGTCGTGAGCAGCAGGGAGGCGATGGAGGCGGCGTTCTCCAGGGCGGAGCGGGTGACCTTCACCGGGTCGATGACGCCGGCCTTGACCAGGTCGCCGTACTCGCCGGTGGCGGCGTTGTAGCCCTGGCCCTTCTCCATGTCCTTGACCTTGGAGACGATGACGTAGCCCTCCTGGCCGGCGTTCTCGCCGATCCAGCGCAGCGGCTCGACGACCGCGTTGCGGACGACGCTGACGCCGGTGGCCTCGTCGCCGGACTTGCCGAGGGAGCCGTCCAGCACCTTGGCCGCGTGGACCAGGGCGGAGCCACCACCGGAGACGATGCCCTCCTCGACCGCGGCGCGGGTCGCGGAGATGGCGTCCTCCAGACGGTGCTTCTTCTCCTTCAGCTCCACCTCGGTGGCGGCGCCGACCTTGATCACGCACACGCCGCCGGCCAGCTTCGCGAGGCGCTCCTGGAGCTTCTCGCGGTCCCAGTCGGAGTCGGTGTTCTCGATCTCGGCCTTGATCTGGTTGACGCGGCCGGTCAGGTCGGCCGCGTTGCCGCCGCCCTCGACGATCGTGGTGTCGTCCTTGGTGACGGTCACCCTGCGGGCGGTACCGAGCACGTCCAGGCCGGCCTGGTCGAGCTTGAGGCCGACCTCCTCGGAGATGACGGTGGCGCCGGTGAGGACGGCCATGTCCTGGAGCATCGCCTTGCGGCGGTCGCCGAAGCCGGGGGCCTTCACCGCGACGGCGTTGAAGGTGCCGCGGATCTTGTTGACCACCAGGGTCGACAGGGCCTCGCCCTCGACGTCCTCGGCGATGATCAGCAGCGGCTTCGAGGCGTTGGTCTGGATGATCTTCTCGAGCAGCGGCAGCAGCTCGGTGATCGAGGAGATCTTGCCCTGGTTGATCAGGATGTACGGGTCGTCGAGGACGGCCTCCATACGCTCCTGGTCGGTGACGAAGTACGGGGACAGGTAGCCCTTGTCGAAGGCCATGCCCTCGGTGAAGTCCAGCTCCAGACCGAAGGTGTTGGACTCCTCGACGGTGATGACACCGTCCTTGCCGACCTTGTCCATGGCCTCGGCGATCAGCTCGCCGACCTGCTGGTCCTGGGCGGACAGCGCGGCGACGGCGGCGATGTCGGACTTCTCGTCGATCGGGCGCGCCGAGGCGAGCAGGTCCTCGGAGATCGCCTTGACGGCGGCGTCGATGCCCTTCTTCAGGGCGGCCGGGGAGGCGCCGGCGGCGACGTTCTTCAGACCCTCGCGGACCAGGGCCTGGGCGAGCACGGTGGCGGTGGTGGTGCCGTCACCCGCGATGTCGTTGGTCTTGGTCGCCACCTCCTTCACGAGCTGGGCGCCGAGGTTCTCGAACGGGTCCTCGATCTCGACCTCACGGGCGATCGTGACACCGTCGTTGGTGATGGTCGGCGCGCCGAACTTCTTGTCGATGACGACGTTGCGGCCGCGGGGGCCGATCGTCACCTTCACCGTGTCGGCAAGCTTGTTGACGCCGCGCTCAAGGGCGCGACGGGCGTCCTCGTCGAACTTCAGTGTCTTCGCCATGACAGCGGGAGCCCTCTCGGAAAAATCTGGGTGGATGTGCCTGCGCCCCCGGCCGCCCGGCTTCTTTACGGTCGCGGGAACCAGGGGCGCAGTGGTGAAGCAGATGCTTCGGGGTGAACTACTTCTCGATGATCGCGAGCACGTCGCGAGCCGAGAGGACGAGGTACTCGTCGCCGTTGTACTTCACCTCGGTGCCGCCGTACTTGCTGTACAGCACGATGTCGCCGACCTTGACGTCGAGCGGCAGGCGCTCGCCGTTCTCGAAGCGGCCCGGACCGACGGCGAGGACGGCGCCCTCCTGGGGCTTCTCCTTCGCGGTGTCCGGGATGACCAGGCCAGAGGCCGTGGTCTGCTCGGCGTCCAGCGGCTGGACCACGATGCGGTCCTCGAGCGGCTTGATGGCAACCTTGGAGCTGGCGGTCGTCACGATCCGACCTCCCCCTTCTGAGAATTCACGGGGTTGACTGTCTGAGGTGGCGACCAGGTGGATCCGTCGTCGCGGGTGCCGGACCTGCCCGTCGCTTTGTTGGCACTCTCGTGTGCCGAGTGCCAGTGCCGAGACTATGACCGGGGTTAGCACTCGGTCAAGCGGAGTGCCAATTGCCGTGCGGCGCGTCGGGGATGGGTACCTCTTTGGCGTGGCTTCACTGTGCCGTTGGTGCGCGCGTCGTCCAGGGGGCTGCCGCCCCCGGACCCCCGCTTCGGCCCTGGACGGGCCTCGTCCTCAATCGCCGGACGGGCTGAGGTGCTAGAGGTAGTCCGTCAGCTTTCCGGCCGTCAGGCCCCTTCTCCGGGCCTCCTTCAGCACCTGTGCCGTGCGCTCGGCCAAAGCACCCTCCCGGTCCGGGGTGATACGGATGATGTCGCCAGGGGTCAGGTGTTCGGGGGTGCCCCGGTAGGTGAAGCCGTGGCGGGTGGTCCTCACACGCCAGTGGGCGGCGGTGTCGGCGCGGGTGAAGACGGTGACCGGCAGGTGGAGTTGGCCGACCAGGGTGGCCAGCCTTCGGTCCCGTTCGGCGCCCGCGTCGTAGGTCAGGAAGACGACGCGGTCGGCCGTGGCCACATGGTCCACCGCACGCGTCCCCGTACGGGCCGAGAGGGGGCGGGCCGGGGCCGGGGCCGGGTGGCGGACGCCCTGCGCGGCCTTCTTGCCGAGGCGCTCGATCGGGTCGACCGACTGGGCGCAGCCGGTGAGCAGCAGGGCGGCCGAGGCGAGCGCGACGGCCCGTGCCGCGGGCCGGACGCCGGCCGGCCGCGCCCGGCGGGTCACAGGTAGTCCTCCAGGCGTGCCACGGCGTATCCCTCGCGGGTGACCTTGTCGAGGAAGCGGCGCATGTCGTCGACCATGGTCCCGTCCCACTCGTCGGTGCCCCGGAAGTGGGTGAGCACGATGTCGCCGCGCCGCAGCCGCCGGTCGTCCTCGCGGTACTCCCAGTGGTCGACGAAGACCTCCTCGTTCCAGATCGGCGCGTACTTGATGCCGCAGGACTTGGCGGCGCGCAGGGTGTCCTGGTTGTAGTCGCCGTAGGGCGGCCGCAGGACCTCGGGGCGCTTGCCGTACCGCTTCTCCATGATGTCCTGCATGCCGCAGATCTCGTCCCGCTGCTGCTCGTAGGAGAGGCCGGGCAGGTAGGGGTGGGTCAGGGTGTGGTTGTTCAGCGTGTTGCCGTACGACTGCATCCTGCGGAAGTAGCCGTAGTCGTCCTTCACCAGGTAGTCGCTGAGGAAGGCGGTGTACGGGACCTTCAGTTCGCGCATCATCCGCAGGAACCGGGGGTCCTTCTCGGCGCCGTCGTCGATGGTGAGGAAGACGATCTTCTTGTCGGTGGGGACGGTGGTGAAGACCGGGGGCAGGTCCTCGTCCTCCTGGTGGTCCACCTCGAAGCCGTCGCGCGCGGTGATCCTCGGCTTGACCTTCGGCGGGGCGGGCGCCGTGAGCGGCACCTCGTCGAGCTGCCACTTGCGGGCCGCGGCCACCATGCGCCGCTGCTCCGCGAGGCGGGCCGCGGCGGCGTCGGGGGCCTTGGTGGGCCCCTGGCGGCCGGCGGGGGCCGGACCGGAGTCCGAGCAGCCGGTGAGGACGGCCGCAGCGGCGAGGGCGACGACCGTGCAGCGGACGGTCAGGGACCGGGAACACGCCCGGAGTTTGTCATTTTGTCCTACATGTCGCATGGTGCCGGATACTGGCAGGCGCCCGCCCCGATCCCGGCCCGACACCGCCGCCGGAGGCGCACGGTCCACCGACTGGCCCACAATGAGCCGGTGAACGACCAGCTCTCCGCCCTCCAGGGATTCCACGCGCTGCGCACCGACGAGGGCCGGGCCCTCCTCGACGAGGTGCGCGGCACCGCCCCCGCCGACGAACTCGCCGTGGCCACCCGGCTGCGCCGCACCCACCCGGCCGGACTGGTGTCGGCCGCGCTCGGCCAGGCCCGGCTGCGCCAGCGGGCGGAGGCCAAGTTCGGCGCGGAGGACGCGCGGAGGATGTTCTTCACGCCCAACGGGGTCGAGCAGTCGACGCGGGCGAGCGTGGCCGCGTACCGCGCGGAGCGGATGCGGGCGCTCGGCGTCACCTCGGTGGCCGACCTGTGCTGCGGCATCGGCGGCGACGCGCTCGCGCTGGCCCGCGCGGGCGTCCGCGTGCTCGCGGTGGACCGGGACCCGCTCACCGCGGCCGTCGCGCGGGCCAACGCCGAGGCGCTGGGGCTGGAGGAGCTGATCGAGGTCCGCGAGGCCGACGTCACCGAGGTGGACACCGCCGGGTACGACGCGGTGTTCGTGGACCCCGCCCGGCGCGGCGGCCGCGGCCGGATCTTCGACCCGGAGGCGTACTCGCCGCCCCTGTCCTGGGCCGTGGCCACCGCGCTCGCCGCGCCCCGAGCCGCCCTGAAGATCGCACCCGGCATCCCGCACGAGGCGGTGCCCGCCGAGGCCGAGGCCGAGTGGATCTCGGACGGCGGCGACGTCAAGGAGGCCGTGCTCTGGTTCGGCACCGAGGCACCCGGCGGCATCCGCGCCACCCTGCTGCCCGGCCCCCGCGCCCTCCGGGGCCGGGGTCTGCCCGACCCGGCGGTCCGCCCGCCCGGCCGGTACCTGTACGAGCCGGACGGCGCGGTGATCCGGGCGCATCTGGTCGCGGAGGTCGCCGAGGAACTGGACGGCGGCCTGCTGGACGAGACGATCGCGTACATCACCGCCGACGAGCTGCGCCCCACCCCGTACGCCTCGGCCTACGAGATCACCGACCGGATGCCGTTCAACGTCAAGAAGCTCAAGGCGCTGCTGCGGGAGCGCGGGGTCGGCAACCTGACCGTCAAGAAGCGCGGCTCGGCGGTCGAGCCGGAGGAACTGCGCCGCAAGGTCAAGCCGCAGGGGCCCCACTCCGCGACGGTGTTCATGACCCGCGTGGCGGGCGCTCCCACCATGCTGATCGGGCACCCGGCGTAACCCTTCGAAAGTTTCGAAGGGCCCACTCGAAGGCCGCCTCAGAGCACTCGGCGGCCGCCCTGGAGCGACGGCGGAGCCGTGCTGGAGCGCACCACCAGGCTGGTCGCCAGCTCCAGGCGGGTGGCCGTCCGCTCCCGGTCCCCGCGCCCCAGGTCCAGCACCAGCCGCGCCGCCGCCTCGGCCATCTCGGTCAGCGGCTGGCGCACGGTGGTCAGCGGCGGCCCCACCCAGCGGGCGACCGGCAGGTCGTCGAAGCCGACGACGCTCAGATCCTCCGGCACCCGCAGCCCCAGCTCGCGGGCCGCCTCGTACAGCCCGAGCGCCTGGAGGTCGTTGCCCGCGAAGACGGCCGTGGGCCGGTCCGGGCGGCCGAGCAGCGCGAGGCCCAGCCGGTGGCCGGACTCGTGGTGGAAGTCGCCCTCCTCGGTCAGCGCCGGGTCGGCGGGCAGCCCGGCGGTCTCCAGCGCCGCCCGGTAGCCGTCGAGCCGGGCGCGGGCGCACATCATCCGGGAGGGGCCGCTGATGGCGCCGATCCGGGTGTGGCCGAGGTCGATCAGATGCCGGGTCGCGGCGAGGCCGCCCTGCCAGTTGGTGGCGCCGACCGAGGGCACGGCGGCCCCCGGGTCGCCCGCCGGGTCCATCACCACGAAGGGCACGGAGCGGCTGGTCAGCAGGGCCCGCTGGGACTCGTCGAGCCCGGACAGCACGAGGATCACCCCGTGCGGGCGGCGGCCGGCCACCTGGTCGGCCCAGGTCCGGCCCGGGGTGAGGCGCCCGGCGCTCTCGGAGAGGACCACGCTCAGCCCGGCGTCGCGGGCCACGTTCTCCACGCCCCGGATGACCTCCATCGCCCAGGCGCTCTCCAGCTCGTGGAAGACCAGGTCGATCAGGGGTGAGCGGGTGACCTCGGCCCGCCTGCGGCGGTAGCCGTGGGTGCGCAGCAGTTCCTCCACGCGGGTGCGGGTGGCCGCGGACACGTCGGCCCGTCCGTTCAGCACCTTCGAAACAGTCGGAGCCGACACCCCGGCCTCCCGGGCGATCTCGGCGAGCGTGGCACTGCGCGGTGCTGCGGTCTTCGACGGCTCCATGGCCGAGATCGTAGCTCTGCGCGAGGTCTTGACGAACCCTCAGGAACGCCATACCTTCCCGGAACATTCGAGCCATCGTTCGAAACTTTCGGTGCGACCGTGAGGGGTGCCCGGCACATGGAGACTCACAGCAGACGCTGGTTCCTCGGCGCGGGCGCCACCGCCCTCGCCGCCACCACCGGGCTGACCGCCTGCGGTTCCGGCGGGCCGGGCGGCTCGGACGGCACGCTCACGGCGTTCGTGTACGGCGACGACGCGGCGAAGGTGCAGGCGAAGGCGGTCTCCCGGTTCAACGGCTCGGCGGCGGGCCGCGAGACCAAGGGCAGCGTCCGGCTGGAGAAGGTGCCCGGCGCGGAGTATCCGGCCAAGCTGCGCACCGCCATGGGCTCGCCCAACGCCCCGGACCTGTTCTTCAACTGGGGCGGCGGCTCGATCCGGGCCTACCAGGAGGCCGGCCAGGTTCTCGATCTCACCGGCACCATCGCCGCCGACCCCGTGCTGAAGAACGGCTTCCTGCCCTCCGTCATCGCCTCCGGCTCCCTCGGCGGCCGCGCGTACGGCATCCCGATGCGCGGCATGCAGCCGGTGATCCTCTTCTACAACCGGACCCTGTTCGCCGAGCACGGCCTGAAGCCGCCCGCCACCTGGGACCAGTTGCTCGACAACAACGCCAGGCTCAAGAAGGCCGGGATCACCCCGTTCGCCCTCGGCGGGGCGGACATCTGGCCCGAACTCATGTGGCTGGAGTACCTGGTGGACCGGATCGGCGGGCCGCGGGTCTTCGAGCGGATCAAGAACGGCGACGCCGCCGGCTGGGGCGACCCCGCCGTACTGAAGGCCGCGCGGACGGTACGGGAACTCGTCGACGGCGGCGCCTTCGGCAAGGGCTTCAGCTCGGTCGCGTACACCAACGGCGGCGCCCCGGCCGCGCTCGCCAAGGGCAAGGCCGCGATGCACCTGATGGGGTCCTGGGAGTACTCCACCCAGCTCGGCAAGTTCCCGGACTTCGCCCGCGAGCACCTCGGCTGGTGCGCGTTCCCCACGTTCGACGGCGGCGCCGGTGACATCCGCAACGTGGTCGGCAACCCCACCAACTACTGGTCGGTGAACACCCGCACGAAGAACAAGGACGCGGCACTCGCCTTCCTGCGGACCTGCGCCTCGGACACCTACGCCCGCGAGCTGATCGCCAACGGCGACGTGCCCGCCACCGCCGGCGCCGACAAGCTGCTGGACGCCTCCCCCAGCCCCGAGTTCGCCCGCTTCCAGTACCGGATGGTCCGCGAGGCCCCCGCCTTCACGCTGAGCTGGGACCAGGCGGTCGACCCGGACGCGGCCACCCCGATGCTCACCGAGGTCAACAAGCTGTTCGTCGGCAAGTCGTCGCCGGAGCGGTTCGTGGCGGCCCTGAAGGCGCTGAAGTGAGCGCCGCGCGGGGCGCCGGACGCCCGCACCCCTCCTGGGCGCTGCCCGCCGTGCTGTTCTTCGGCTTCTTCGCCCTGGTCCCGATGGCCCTGGCGTTCGGCCTGTCCTTCACCACCTGGAACGGCCTGGGCGAGCCGCGCCCGGCCGGACTCGCCAACTGGCACGCCCTGCTGACCGACGGCCGGCTGACCCGCTCGCTGGCCGTCACCGCCCTGCTGACCATGGTGAGCTGCGCCTTCCAGACGACCGCCGCCCTGCTCCTCGGCGTCTGGGCGGCGGGCCCGCAGCGCAACCGGGCGATCCTGTCGGCGGTCTTCTTCGTGCCGTTCCTGCTGTCCTCGACCGCCGTCTCGCTGCTGTTCTACGCCCTGCTCGACCCCAACTTCGGCATCGTGCCCGGCGACACCCTCGGCACCACCTCCGGGGCGTTCCTCGCGCTGGTCTTCGTCGGCGGCTGGCAGTTCATCCCGTTCCACACCCTGATCTACCAGGGCGGCGCCCGGCAGATCCCCGAAGTGCTCTACCAGGCGGCCGCGATCGACGGCGCCGGACGCCTGCGCAGGTTCCGCTCCATCACGCTGCCCCAGCTCCGCAACACCGCGGCGACCTCGCTCGTGCTGATGGTGGTCGGCTCGCTGACCTACTTCGAGACCGTGCTGATCCTCACCCAGGGCGGCCCCGGCACCGACACCGCGATCCTGCCGTACCTGATGTACGAGTCGGGCTTCAAGGCGTACGACTTCGGCTACGCGAGCGCCATCGCCACCTTCCTGGTCGTGGCCGCCACCGCGCTGTCGCTGCTGCTGGTCCGGGTGACCGGCTTCGGCGCCATGCGCAGTACGCGGGAAGGGATGTGACGCCGTGAGGCGCCCGGCCAACCCCCTGGCGGGCCTGGGTGCGGCGATCTGGCTCGCCGTCGTGCTCGTCCCCGTCTACGTCATGGTGTCGGTGTCCCTGACCCGTCAGGACGAGGCGCTCGGCGGCAACGCCCTGCGCCCGCCGCGCCATCCCACCCTGGCCAACTACGGCACCGTCCTGGACAACGGCTTCGGCCACTTCCTGGCCAACACCGTGCTGGTCGCGGCCGTGGTGGTGGGGATCGTCCTGGTGCTGTGCGTGCCGCTGGCGTACGTCGCCGTGCGCACCCGCGGCTTCTGGTCGGGCGGCGCGTTCCGGCTGTTCCTGCTCGGAGTCGCCGTCCCCGCGCAGGCCGTGGTGGTCCCGCTCTACCTGATGATCACCAAGCTGCACCTGTACGACAGCCTGCTCGCCGTCGCCCTGCCGACCGCCGCCTTCGCGATGCCGGTGTCGGTGCTGGTGCTCACCGGCACCCTGCGGGACATCCCCGAGGAGCTGTACGAGGCGATGGCGCTGGACGGCGCGACCCCGGCGCGGATGCTGTTCCGGCTCGTCGTGCCGCTGGCCCGGGGCGGCATCGGCACCGTCGTCGTCTACGCGTCCCTCCAGGCGTGGAACGGCTTCCTCTTCCCGCTGATCTTCACCCAGTCCGAGGACAGCCGGGTGCTGACCCTGGGGCTGTACGACTACGTCAGCCAGTTCGGCGTCGACATCCCCGCCCTGCTCGCCTCGGTCGTCCTGTCCGGCGTCCCCGTCTTCGCCGTCTGCCTGCTGGCCCGGCGCACCCTGGTCGGCGGCCTGCTGGGCGCGGGCGGCAAGTGACCTTCCCCGTACGACCTCTCCGACAGGAGTTCCATGACCACCCCCGCCTGGCGTGACCCCGCCCTGCCCGCAGCCGAGCGCGTCGAGGACCTGCTGTCCCGGATGACACCGCGGGAGAAGACCGCCCAGCTGTACGGCGTGTGGGTCGGCGCCGGTCCGGACGGCGGCGAGGTCGCCCCGCTGCAGAGCGAGATGAGCGCGGTCCCCGACTGGGAGGAGCTGATCTCGTACGGCCTCGGCCAGCTCACCCGGTCCTTCGGCACCGCCCCGGTCGAACCCGGCCGGGGCGCCCGCGCGCTCGCCGCCGTCCAGCGCCGGATCGCCGCCGCGAACCGCTTCGGCATCCCCGCGCTCGCCCACGAGGAGTGCCTGGCCGGGTTCACCGCCTGGGGCGCCACCGCCTATCCGGTGCCGCTCGCCTGGGGCGCCTCCTTCGACCCCGCCCTGGTGGCCGAGGTGGGCGCCCGCATCGGCCGGGACCTGCGCTCGGCCGGCGTCCACCAGGGCCTCGCCCCGGTGCTGGACGTGGTCCGCGATCCGCGCTGGGGCCGGGTGGAGGAGACCGCCGGCGAGGACCCGTACCTGGTCGGCACGGTCGGCGCCGCCTACGTACGCGGGCTGGAGTCGGCCGGGATCGTGGCCACGCTCAAGCACTTCGCCGGGTACGCGTCCTCGGCGGGCGCCCGCAATCTCGCCCCGGTGCGGGCGGGCGCGCGCGAACTGGCCGACGTGACGCTGCCCCCGTTCGAGCTGGCGCTGCGCGAGGGCGGCGCCCGGTCGGTGATGGCGGCCTACACCGAGACCGACGGCGTGCCCGCCTCGGCCGACGCCCGGCTGCTGACCGGGGTGCTGCGCGAGGAGTGGGGGTTCACCGGCACGGTGGTCGCGGACTACTTCGGCATCGGCTTCCTGCGCACCCAGCACCGGCTCGCCGAGGACCGCGCCGGGGCCGCCCGCCTGGCGCTGGAGGCGGGCGTGGACGTGGAACTGCCCACCGTGGACTGCTACGGCACCTCCCTGGTGGACGCCGTCGAGGCGGGCCGTGTCCCGGAGGCCCTGGTGGACCGGGCGGCCCGCCGGGTGCTGCTCCAGAAGTGCGAGCTGGGCCTGCTGGACCCCGGCTGGGACCCGGAACCGGCCGGTCCCGTCGTGCTGGACTCCCCCGGGGGACGGGCGCTGGCCCGGCGGCTGGCGGAGGAGTCGGTGATCCTGCTGGAGAACCCGTCGGGGCTGCTCCCGCTGAGCCGAGGCTCCCGGATCGCGGTCGTCGGCCCGCGCGCGGCGGACCCGCTGGCCATGCTCGGCTGCTACTCCTTCCCGGCCCACGTCCTCCCCCACCACCCCGGTGTCGCGCCGGGCATCGAGATCCCGACCGTGCTGGAGGCGCTGCGCGCCGAACTCCCGCACGCCGAAGTCACGTTCACCCAAGGCTGCGGGGTGTCCGACCCGGACTCCTCCGGGTTCGGGGCGGCGGTGGCCCGCGCCACGGAGGCCGACGTGTGCGTGGCCGTGCTCGGCGACCGGGCGGGCCTGTTCGGCCGCGGCACCTCCGGCGAGGGCTGTGACGTCGCCGACCTGCGGCTGCCCGGCGTCCAGGGCGAGCTGCTGGACGCGCTGGTGGCGACCGGCACCCCGGTGGTGCTGGTGCTGCTCACCGGGCGCCCCTACGCGCTGGGCCGCTGGTCGGGGCGGCTCGGCGCGGTGGTGCAGGCGTTCTTCCCCGGCGAGGAGGGCGGCCCGGCACTGGCCGGGGTCCTGTCGGGCCGGGTGAACCCCTCCGGACGGCTGCCGGTGAGCGTGCCGCGCGGGCCCGGCGGACAGCCGTGGACGTACCTCCAGCCGCCGCTGGGCCTGGCGAGCGAGGTCAGCAGCCTGGACCCGACCCCGCTGCACCCCTTCGGCCACGGCCTGGCGTACACCACGTTCGCCTGGACGGACTTCGGCGCGGCCGAGGCGGAGACCGGCACGGACGGCGCTCACGAGGTCACGGTGACCGTGCGCAACACCGGGGAGCGGGCGGGCGCGGAGGTGGTGCAGCTCTATCTGCACGACCCGGTGGCCTCGGTGACCCGGCCGGACGTGCGGCTGGCCGGCTACCAGCGGGTGGAGCTGGCCCCCGGCGAGGCCCGCCGGATCACCTTCGCCTTCCACACCGACCTGGCGTCCTTCACCGGGGTGACGGGGGCGCGGATCGTCGAGCCCGGCACGCTGGAGCTGCGGCTCGGCCCGTCCAGTGCCGAGGTCCGGCACACCACACGGCTGCGGCTGACGGGGCCGGTGCGGGAGACCGGGCCGGGGCGGGTGCTGCGCTGCGCGAGCACGGTGTCCCCGGCGGACTGAGCGGGGAAGACGGCGAAGGCCGCCCCGGTGAACCGGAGCGGCCTTCTGATCGGAGCGCTGGGCAGGTCTTGCACCTGCATTTCCCCGCAGGAAGCGGGGCGTCTTGACTTGGACCACCAACGCCTGGCGTTCGGACCGGAGTTGTTCCGGCCGTTCGCTGTGTGATGATCATAGCCAGAGATCACCGCCGCGCGCCACTCCTGATCCCGGATCAGTTCCCGACCGGCTCGAACCGCCAGCGGTGCACCGGCCGGGAGACCAGCTCACCGTCCGGCGCGGGCAGCTCCGGCACGTCCGCGTCGAAGGCCGCGTCCCACCAGGTGATGACCAGCACCCGGTCCCCCGGCGCCCGGAAGGTCTCCCGGCGCAGCGGGCTGCCGTCCAGCCGCTGTTCCCTCGCCCAGGCGAGCAGTTCCCCGCCCCGGCCCTCGGCGGCCCGCGCCTCCCACATCAGGGCGACGGTCATGAGTAGAGGTTCTCCTTGCTGACCTCGTGCACGTGATCGTGTTCGTGGCCGTGCCCGCTGCCCGGCACGTGCGGGTCGGTGACCGGCAGGGAGGAGTCGGCGGACAGGTCCCAGTCGGAGGCCGAGCGGTTGCGGGCGACCATCTCGGCGCCGAGCGCGGCGACCATCGCGCCGTTGTCCGTGCACAGCTTGGGGCGCGGCACCCGCAGCCGGATGCCCGCCGCCTCGCAGCGCTCCTGGGCCAGCGCCCGCAGCCGGGAGTTGGCCGCGACACCGCCGCCGATCATCAGGTGGTCGACACCCTCGTCCTTGCAGGCACGCACCGCCTTGCGGGTCAGCACGTCCACCACGGCCTCCTGGAAGGAGGCGGCCACGTCACGGACGGGAACCTCCTCGCCGGCCGCCCGCTTCGCCTCGATCCAGCGGGCCACGGAGGTCTTCAGGCCGGAGAAGGAGAAGTCGTACGCGGGGTCGCGGGGGCCGGACAGGCCGCGCGGGAAGGCGATGGCCGTCGGGTCGCCCTCGCGGGCGTAGCGGTCGATGACCGGGCCGCCGGGGAAGCCCAGGTTCAGCACGCGGGCGATCTTGTCGAACGCCTCGCCGGCCGCGTCGTCGATGGTGGCGCCCATCGGGCGGACGTCGGAGGTGATGTCCGAGGAGAGCAGCAGCGAGGAGTGGCCGCCGGAGACCAGCAGCGCCATGGTCGGCTCGGGGAGCGGGCCGTGCTCCAGCTGGTCCACGCAGATGTGCGAGGCGAGGTGGTTGACGCCGTACAGCGGCTTGCCGAGGGCGTAGGCGTACGCCTTGGCGGCCGAGACGCCGACCAGGAGGGCGCCCGCGAGGCCGGGACCGGCGGTGACGGCGATGCCGTCGAGGTCGCGGGCGGTGACGCCCGCCTCCTTCAGGGCGCGGTCGATGGTCGGGACCATCGCCTCCAGGTGCGCGCGGGAGGCCACCTCGGGCACGACCCCGCCGAAGCGGGCGTGCTCGTCGACACTGGAGGCGACCGCGTCGGCGAGCAGGGTGGTGCCGCGCACGATGCCGACGCCGGTCTCGTCGCAGGAGGTCTCGATGCCGAGGACGAGAGGTTCGTCAGCCATTGATCTCGGTTCCTTGCTCGGTTCCTTGTACGTCTTCCAGGGAGGAAGAGGGGTCGGTCAGGCGCATCACCAGGGCGTCCACGTTGCCCGGCTGGTAGTAGCCGCGCCGGAAGCCGATGGGGACGAACCCGAAGCGCTCGTAGAGCTTCTGGGCGCGGGTGTTGTCCACCCGGCACTCCAGCATCACCTCGGCGCACTCGAAGGCGGTGGCGGCCCGCAGCAGCCCGGTCAGCAGCCGGGCGCCGAGACCGGTGCCCTGCTGGTCGCGGGCGACGGCGATGGTCTGGACGTCGCCGAGGTCGCCCGAGGAGGCGAGCCCGGCGTACCCGACGAGCCGCGAGGCGTCCTCGGCGACGAGATAGCGCCGGGTGGCGCCGTCACCGCGGGCGTGCGCCAGCTCGGACCAGAACATGCCCCGCGACCAGGCGTCCTCGGGGAACAGGTCCTTCTCCAGCTCCAGGACCCGGTCGATGTCCCACCAGCGCATCTCGCGCAGCTCGGCGGTCACTTGGGGGTGACCACCTTGTAGTTCTTCGGCACCTGGGCGTCGGGCCGGCGCAGGTACAGCGGCCGCGGCTGCTCCAGCTCCTCGCCCGCGGCCAGTTTCCCGGCGGCCAGCGAGGCGAGCGCGGCGGCGGAGACGTGCTCGGGCCCGTGGACGTCGGGGAAGGTGTCCGGGTAGAGCAGCGCGCCCGCGCCCACGGCGGGCAGCCCCGCGACGCGCTCGGCGATGTCGGCCGGGCGGTCCACGGCCGGGCCGGTGAGCCGGGTGCGGGAGTCGGCGTACGTCGCCCAGTAGACCTCCTTGCGCCGGGCGTCGGTGGCCACGACGAAGGGGCCCTTGCCGATGTCGGCGGCGAAGGCGAGGCCGTCCAGCGTGCAGACGCCGTACACGGGGACGCCGAGGGCGAGCCCGAAGGTGTCGGCGGTCATCAGGCCGACCCGCAGCCCGGTGTAGGGGCCGGGTCCGGTGCCGACGACGACGCCGGTCACGGCGTCCAGCTTGAGCCCGGCGGCGGCGAGGACGCGGTCGACGGCGGGCAGCAGCAGCTCTCCGTGGCGGCGGGCGTCCACCTGGCTCGACGAGGCGACGACGTCCGTCCCGTCGTGCAGGGCGACGGTGACGGCGGGGGTGGCGGTATCCAGAGCGAGCAGAAGCACGCGAACAGCCTACGGCGCCGACGGCTCGCGCACGGCCGTCCCGGTCGGACCGTCACTGACTGCTACGGTCTGTACGAACCGAGAGAAAATTCGCTTATCCCGCGAACCGTACGGGTCGGTACGAGGCAGAGGTGGCGCACGTGGCAGGGACCAGCTCGGGGATCGTGGCCGGACTCACCGCGGTGGCCGTCACCACCGCCGGCTTCCTCGCCTACCAGGCCCACGCGAACGTCCCGGCGAGCCTGCGCGCCCCCTCGGCGAGCGCGTCCCCCTCGGTGGCGGCCACCAAGGCCCCGCGCGACCGCCGGCACCCCACGGCGCTGCCGGCGCACTCCGGCAAGGGTGAGCGGGTCGTGTACTCGGTGGACGACGACCGGGTCTGGCTGGTGGACGACCGCGGCCGCGTCCAGCGCACCTTCGGCGTCCGCCCCGGCGGGGTCGACCCGGCGCCGGGCTCCTACTGGGTCACCTCACGCTCGAACGCCATCACCGGCAGCGACGGCGTCCCGGTCGAGCACGTCGTCCGCTTCGCCGCGGTGGACGGGGTGACGATCGGCTTCAGCGCGGCCGTGCGCGACGAGCCGGGCGCCTCCGGCTCCTCCCGCACGGGCGGCATCCGGGAGAAGCGCCCCGACGGCGACGCCATGTGGCGCTTCGCCACGATCGGCGTTCCGGTGGTCGTGATCCGCTGAGGCGGGGCGCGGCCCTCAGGCCGCCTCGCGGTGGCCCGGGGCGCAGTCGGCGGGGACCGGCGCGGGCGGCGGGGTGGAGACCGCTTTCGCCGCCGCGCACGACGCCAGCAGATCGCGCATGGACACCTGCGCGGTCACCTGGGCTCCTGCCGCCCGCTCGGGGCGGGGCGTGGGACGCGGAACGGACATGGGGCGCCTCCTGAGCTGCGGGGGCGGGCGGGGTTAGGTATGCCTAACCACGGGCTGGGTACCATGTGACCACGCCCGGTACGTCCCGCGCAATACGATTCCGACACCGTGTCGGGAAATCGGCGCCTCAGCCGGCGAGCGCGTCCAGATCCGCCTTCGCCCAGCGCTCGCCGAGACCGGTCACGGTGAGGTGGCGGACCTCGTCGGTGGTGTCACCGACCGCGCGGTGGATGACGACCTCCAGCCGGTCGTCGGTCAGCTCCTCGACCTTGCCCTCGCCCCACTCCACGACGATCACCGAGTCGGGCAGGGAGACGTCGAGGTCCAGGTCCTCCATGTCGTCGAGCCCGCCGGAGAGGCGGTAGGCGTCGACGTGGACCAGGGGCGGTCCGTCCACCAGCGAGGGGTGGACCCGCGCGATCACGAAGGTCGGCGAGGTGACCGCGCCCCGCACCCCGAGCCCCTCGCCCAGCCCCCGGGTCAGTGTCGTCTTGCCCGCGCCCAGCTCGCCGGTGAGCATCACCAGGTCGCCCGCGCGCAGCAGCCCGGCCAGCCTGAGGCCCAGCTCCCGCATCTGCTCGGGGGAGGTGACGGTGAGCCGGGTCTCAGCCGGGCTGTGCGGTGCTGCTGCCTCTTCCATAGCCGCTAACGGTAGTCCCTGCCGGGACGGCGCCCGCGCGGGTCAGCAGGTCCGCGAGACGGTCGGTGACGACCTCGGGATGCTCCAGCATCACCAGGTGCCCGGCGTCCGGCACGAGCACCAGCTCGGCGTCCGGGAGCAGGTCCGCGATGGCCTCGCTGTGCTCGCTCGGGGTGACCAGGTCCCGCACCCCGGCCAGCACCAGCACGGGCATGTCCGCGAAAAGGGCCAGCGCCTCGGTCTTGTCGTGGTCGGTGAAGGCCGGGTAGAACTCCGCGACCACGTCGATCGGGGTGGACTCGATCATCCGCTCCGCGAACCGCGCGACCGCCGGATCGACGTCCCGGCCCGCGAACGAGTACCGCTTGATGACCCCGGCGAACAGCTCCGCGGTGGCCCGGCGCCCCTTCTCCACCAGCTCCGCCTGCTGCCCCAGCGCCTTCAGCACGCCCGGCAGCACCCGGCGCACGGCGTTGACCCCGGCCACCGGCAGCCCGAAGCTGACCTCGGCGAGCCGCCCGGAGGAGGTGCCCACGAGCGCGGTGGCGACGACCCGGTCCCGGATGTACTCCGGGTACTGCGCGGCCAGCGCCATGACCGTCATCCCGCCCATCGAGTGGCCCACCAGCACCACGGGCCCCTCGGGCGCCGCCGCGTCCAGCACCGCCTTCAGGTCCCGGCCGAGCTGGTCGATGGTGACCGGCAGCCCGTCGCGGGTCTGGGCCACGCCCCGCCCGGACTCGCCGTGGCTGCGCTGGTCCCAGTGCACGGTGCGGACGACGCCGCGCAGGGCGGACCGCTGGAAGTGCCAGGAGTCCTGGCCGAGGCAGTAGCCGTGGCAGAAGACGACGGTCACCGGCGCGGGCGCCTTGCGGCCGAAGAGCCTGCGGCGGCGCGGGGAGACGCCGGGACCGGGGTCGGGCTCGACGTCGTCGACCTCGTAGTACAGCTCGGTGCCGTCGTCGGCGACAGCCTTGCCGGGGGTGCCGCGCAGGGTGCCGTAGGGGCCCGTGGAGTCCAGCGCCAGCGCGGCCTTGCGGCGCATGCCGCGTCCGACCGTCATCCGCTCTATGGCGACCCCGGCCGCCGCGCCCGCGGCGAGGACGCCTATCGCGGCGCCGGCGAGACCAGTCGCCTTGCGCCAGCCGCCGGACGCGGCCGTCGCGGCGACCGCGTCCACCACGGCCTCCGCACTGCTCTCGCTCACGTGCCGTTCCCTCCTCGCCGTCCTGCCGTCCGCCGGGCCGGTGCGCCCCGGAGCTACCGGACAGTAGCGTGCCCGGTACCCGCGGGGGTCATCCGTTCACATGGACGCGGGGCACGCGGGTGCCGATGCGGGTGACGATCTCGTACGCGATCGTCCCGCACACCTGCGCCCAGTCCTCGGCGGTGGGCTCGCCGCCGTCGCCCGGCCCGAACAGCACGGCCCGCGTGCCCGGTTCGGGTTCGTCCCCGCCGAGGTCGACCACGAACTGGTCCATCGCCACCCGGCCCGCGACGGTGCGCGGCTTGCCGTCGATGAGCACCGGGCCGCCGCCCGAGGCGTGCCGGGGGATGCCGTCGGCGTAGCCCAGCGGCACCAGGCCGAGGGTGGTCTCGCCGGGGGTGACGTAGTGGTGGCCGTAGCTGACGCCGTGGCCGCCCGGCACCCGCTTGACCAGCGCCAGCGACGCGCTCAGCGTCATCACCGGGCGCAGCCCGAAGTCGGCCGGGGTGCCCAGCTCGGGGCTGGGCGAGATGCCGTACATGGCGATCCCGGTGCGGACCAGGTCGAAGTGGGACTCCGGAAGGGTCAGCGTGGCCGGGGAGTTGGCGATGTGCCGCACCTCGGGCGTGACGCCGCGCTCCTCCGCGTACGCCGTCATCTCCCGGAACCGGGTGAGCTGCGCGGCGATGGAGGGGTGGCCGGGCTCGTCGGCGCAGGCGAAGTGGGACCACAGGCCGGTGACCTCGATCAGCCCGGCGGCCTCGGCCTCCAGCGCCCCGGCGACCAGCTCGGGCCAGTCGCCGGGCTGGCAGCCGTTGCGGCCGAGCCCGGTGTCGGCCTTGAGCTGCACCCGCGCGGGACGGCCCGCCTCCCGGGCGGCCGCCGTCACCTCCCGAAGCGCCCACATGTCACTGACGGACACGTCGAGGTCGGCCTCGATCGCCTCCCGCCAGGGCCCGCCGGGCACCCAGAGCCAGCACATGATCCGGCCCGGCAGCCCGGCCGCGCGCAGCGCGAGAGCCTCCTCCGGGGTGGCGGTGCCCAGCCAGGTCGCACCGGCGTCCAGGGCGGCGCGGGCGCACGGCACGGCGCCGTGGCCGTACGCGTCCGACTTGACGACGGCCATCAGGTGCGCGCCCTCCGCACGGGCGCGCAGCGCCCGGACGTTGGCGCGCAGCGCACCCAGATCGATCTCGGCGCGGGCGCGCAGGGGCGCGGTCGGCACAGCAGAAGTCTCACTCATGGCGCCCCCAGTCTCTCAGAGGGCGCCACCGGCCCCCGGCCGCACTCCTCGGCGATCCGCGCGGGCCGCGCCGGGGCCCCGCTCAGTCCCGTACGACGTCACGCCACGCCTCGGGGAGGCGCTCGGCGATGTCCAGCGCGGCGATGGGGGCACCGCGCGAGGCGAGGCGTCCGGCGAGGCCGTGCAGATACGCGGCGGCACTGCCCGCGTCCAGCGCCGGCAGACCGGAGGCCAGCAGCGATCCGGCGAGTCCTGACAGCACGTCACCGCTGCCGGCCGTGGCCAGCCAGCCGGTACCGGTGGCGTTCACCCGGACCGGGCCGCCGCCGGGGCCGGCGACCAGGGTGGTGGAGCCCTTCAGCAGCACCGTCGCCCGGTAGACCGCGGCCAGTTCCCGCACCGAGGCCAGCCGGGCCGCCTCCACCTCCTCGCGGCGCACCCCGAGCAGGGCGGCCGCCTCCCCGGCGTGAGGGGTCATCAGGGTCGGCGCGGTGCGCCCGCGCACCACGTCCCGGTCGGCCAGCCGCAGCCCGTCGGCGTCCAGCAGCACGGGCACGTCGGCGCCGAGCACCTTGGCCACGGTCGGGGCGTCCTCCCCGGCACCGGGGCCCACCACCCACGCCTGCACCCGGCCCGCGTGGTCGGGGCCCTGGTCGGTGACGAGGGTCTCGGGGAAGCGCGCGATGACCGCCTCCCCCGCCGGGCCGACGTACCGTACGGCGCCCGCGCCGCCGCGCAGCGCGCCGGAGACGGCGAGGACGGCGGCGCCGGGATAGCGGGCGGACCCGGCGGCGACGCCCAGCACCCCGCGCCGGTACTTGTCGCTCTCCATGTCCGGCCGGGGCAGCAGCCGGGCCACGTCCTCGTGCTGGAGCGCCTCCAGCACCGGGTCCGGGGGCAGTTCGAGGCCGATCCCGACGAGCCGTACCGTCCCCGCGTACTCACGGCCCGGGTCGATCAGCAGGCCGGGCTTGTACGCGCCGAAGGTGACGGTGAGGTCGGCGCGGACGGCGGAGCCGGACACCTCGCCGGTGTCCGCGTCGACCCCGCTGGGCAGGTCCACGGCGACGACCGCGGCCCGCGACCGCCCGGCGGCTTCGGCCAGCCGCTGGGCGTCCGGCCGCAGACCACCCTTGCCGCCGATGCCGACGACACCGTCCATGACGAGGTCGGCCCGCTCGATCGCGTCCAGGGCCCGCTCGGGGCCGATGACGGAGCCGCCCGCCAGCCGCAGCGCGGCGAGACCGCCCGCGTGGGCGCGGTCGGGCGAGAGCAGGACGGCCGTGACCCCGGCGCCGCGCCGGCGCAGCCGCGCCCCCGCGTACAGCGCGTCGCCGCCGTTGTCGCCGCTGCCCACGAGCAGCACCACCCGGCTGCCGTACACCCGCCCGAGGAACTCGGCCGAGGCGGCGGCCAGTCCGGCGGCCGCCCGCTGCATCAGGGCGCCCTCGGGCAGCCGGGCCATCAGGGCGCGCTCGGCCGCCCGTACCGTCTCCACGCTGTACGCAGTACGCATGGGTCCGAGTCTGCCCCCGGAGCGCGGGCGGGCGCACCCGGATGGTTCACGCCTCGGCGATCACCACGGCGGAGGCGACGCCCGCGTCATGGCTGAGCGAGACGTGCCAGGACCGCACCCCCAGCTCGGCCGCGCGCGCGGCGACGGTGCCCTTCACCCGCAGCCGGGGCTGCCCGCTGTCCTCGACGTACACCTCGGCGTCGGTCCAGAGCAGCCCGGCGGGCGCGCCCAGCGCCTTGGCGAGGGCCTCCTTGGCCGCGAAGCGGGCGGCGAGCGAGGCGATGCCGCGCCGCTCCCCGCCCGGCAGCGTCAGCTCCGCCGCGACGAACAGCCGGGCGGCCAGGTTGGGCGTGCGCTCCAGCGCCGCCCGGAACCGGTCGATCTCGGCCACGTCGATCCCGACCCCGATGATGCTCATGCCGGGAGCCTACGGCCGCCGCGCTACTCGACCGTCACCGACTTCGCCAGGTTCCTGGGCTGGTCCACCTCGTTGCCGCGCGCGGTGGCCAGTTCGCAGGCGAACACCTGCAGCGGCACAGCCGAGACCAGCGGCTGGAGCAGCGTCGGCGTGGCCGGGACGCGGACGAGGTGGTCGGCGTACGGGACGACCGCCTCGTCGCCCTCCTCGGCGATGACGATGGTGCGGGCGCCGCGGGCGCGGATCTCCTGGATGTTGGAGACGATCTTGTCGTGCAGCAGGGACCGGCCGCGCGGGGAGGGCACGATCACGACGACCGGCACGTCCTGCTCGATCAGCGCGATCGGGCCGTGCTTCAGCTCGCCGGCCGCGAAGCCCTCGGCGTGCATGTAGGCGAGTTCCTTGAGCTTGAGGGCGCCCTCCAGGGCGACGGGGTAGCCCACGTGCCGGCCGAGGAAGAGCACCGTGTTCTTCCGCGCGAGGGAGCGGGCCAGCTCCCGCACCGGCTCCATGGTGTCCAGCACGCGCTCGACCGCGCCGGAGATGCGGGAGAGGTCGCGGATGACGTCGCGGATCTCGTCGCCCCACTTGGTGCCGCGCACCTGGCCCAGGTAGAGGGCGACGAGGTAGCAGGCGACGAGCTGGGTCAGGAACGCCTTGGTGGAGGCGACGGCGACCTCCGGACCGGCGTGCGTGTAGAGCACGGCGTCGGACTCGCGGGGGATGGTCGAGCCGTTGGTGTTGCAGATCGCCAGCACCTTCGAACCCTGCTCGCGGGCGTGCCTGAGCGCCATCAGGGTGTCCATGGTCTCGCCGGACTGCGAGATGGCGATGACCAGCGAGCGCCCGTCCAGGATCGGGTCCCGGTAGCGGAACTCGCTGGCCAGCTCGACCTCGCAGGGGATGCGGGTCCAGTGCTCGATCGCGTACTTGGCGATCATCCCGGCGTGGAAGGCGGTGCCGCAGGCGACGATGACGACCTTGTGCACCTCGCGCAGCTCGGCCGCCCCGATCCGCACCTCGTCCAGGGTGAGCGAGCCGGAGGCGTCGATACGGCCGAGGAGGGTGTCCGCGACGGCCTTCGGCTGCTCGGCGATCTCCTTCAGCATGAAGTAGTCGTAGCCGCCCTTCTCGGCCGCCGAGGCGTCCCAGTCCACGTGGTAGGCGCGGGTCTCGGCCGGGCTGCCGTCGAAGCCGGTCACGGTGACACCGTCGCGGCGCAGCTCGACCACCTGGTCCTGGCCCAGTTCGACCGCCTCGCGGGTGTGCGCGATGAACGCGGCCACGTCGGAGGCGAGGAACGCCTCGCCCTCCCCGACGCCCACCACCAGCGGGGAGTTGCGCCGGGCGCCGACGACCACGTCCGGCTCGTCGGCGTGCACCGCGACCAGGGTGAACGCGCCCTCCAGACGCCGGCACACCAGCCGCATCGCCTCGGCGAGGTCGGCGCTCGCGGAGAACTCCTCCGCCAGCAGGTGCGCGACCACCTCGGTGTCCGTCTCGGAGGCCAGGTCGTGGCCGCGCTCGGCGAGTTCGGCGCGCAGCGCGGCGAAGTTCTCGATGATGCCGTTGTGCACGACCGCGACCCGGCCCGCGTTGTCCAGGTGCGGGTGGGCGTTGGCGTCCGTCGGGCCGCCGTGGGTGGCCCAGCGGGTGTGCCCGATGCCGGTGCTGCCGGCCGGGAGCGGCCGTTCGGCCAGCTCCTTCTCCAGGTTGACGAGCTTTCCGGCCCGCTTCGCCGTGGCCAGCCCGCCGTCCGCGAGCACGGCGACACCGGCGGAGTCGTATCCCCGGTACTCCAGCCGCTTCAGTCCGGCCATCACGACATCGAGCGCCGACTGCGCCCCTACGTATCCCACGATTCCGCACATGTTCGGCAGCCTACGGTCCGACGGCGCCTCAAAAGAGGTTCAGCGTGCCCGATTTCGGAAATTCCCACGGGGGTACGAAGGGTGGGGGTGCGCGGG
This sequence comes from Streptomyces sp. NPDC046860, assembly GCF_040645115.1. Classification (NCBI taxonomy): domain Bacteria; kingdom Bacillati; phylum Actinomycetota; class Actinomycetes; order Kitasatosporales; family Streptomycetaceae; genus Streptomyces; species Streptomyces sp. NPDC046860. The sequence goes on from NZ_JBEYXQ010000010.1 coordinate 173,911, forward strand.
GGCAAATGAGGAACGGGCGAAGGCCGAGTTCGCGGAGGGGGCGAAAACCGGCCGACTTATCCCGACCCTTTCGCACCGCCACACCCTTCCCACTCACAAGAAGCACACAGAAAATCCACCAGCCCGGCGGGATCGCGTGCGTCACCGGCCGACGGCGGAGCCGTGGCGTGATCCCACTGACCGTCGCCCGCAAGGGAATCGCACACGTAGCGGAATAGACGTGTCCATGTCTACTTTGGCGCTGCGCGGAGTGGATCACGACCGGTTCCGTCTCCGCGCGTCGACCAGCGGCGATCGGGGGAACACCGTCGCTCTCGGGGACAGGGCGCCCCGGCATGCCGTCGTACGGGCCACCCGCACGGCGCACGGCGGAGCCCGGCCCCGGGCTTCTCCGCACGGACTCGGGCACGTTCGCGTGCCCTGACCCGCGCCACCTCCCCGATCGCCTCGACTCCCGATGGGGGGAAACGCGCACGTGCGCTCCAGAACACCGAAACTCGGCACACCACCACCCGGCATACGCGGGCTGTTCACCCGCGTGGTGCTCCTGCTGAGCGTGGTCGCGGCCATGGCCACGCTCGGCGTACGCCCGGAACTCGCGGCGCGCCTCGCCGGCGCCCACTCCAGCGACCGGCCGGACGACTGGTACGAGACCACGTCCGACGAACAACTGCGTCTCGACCAGTGCCTGATGGGTGACGCGCTGCGCCTGGGCGGCCCGAAGATGTACGGCTTCGCCCAGGACGCCCTGAACCAGACGCCGCAGAAACTGCGTGAACTCGCGGATCTGGACGGGGCGTTCGACGGGCCGTTGCACACCGCCTACGACCAGGACAAGACCGACTTCGACGCCAACTGGGACCGCCTCGACGCACGCGAGAGCGCGTGGGAGAAGCCCCTCGACGGCCTGGAGACCCCCGGCGGGTTCACCGAGACCGGCTTCCACTGGGTACCCGGCGTCCACGAGGGCGGCGACTTCTACGACCAGACCGGACTCGGCAAGTGGGCCGGCGGCCCCGACTGGACCCAGAAGTTCGACTTCTACGATCCGACCCCGAAGGCCGACGACAAGACCTTCAAAGCCGTCACGGATCTCGCGACGCCGCTGTATGGCAGCGAGCCCGCCTACGATCCGTCCCTCTCCCAGGAGGAACGGGACCGCCAGTACTACGAACACAATGCTTTCGAGGAGTTGACGGGAGGCTTCGGCGACAAGGGCGCGGACGACAGCCGTCTCCTCCTCGCCTCCGGCGGGTTCCCTCGCGTCGCCCCGGAGCCGGACAGCGCGGAGTTCCGGATCGCCGTCGAGGATCTCAAGACCAGGTTCGCCTCGTGCGCCTGGCGGGATCCCATCGACCCCGACAAGGCGCTGCGCACGGCGGAGGACACCGCCGCGACGGAGTGGCAGCAGGAGGTGGCCTCCCAGGCCGGCCAGCGCAACCAGATCCTGAACGCCAACCGCGACGCCACGACCGCCCTGAAGAAGGGCGCCGAGACGATGGCCGAGATGCTGGGCCAGTCCTGGATCGCCGACCACCTCACGCGCTGGCAGGACTACTGGAGCGCGGGCGGGATCGGCTGGATCGGTGACGGCCAGCTGGAGATCCAGGTTCCGGCCGCCTCCGGCAAGTGCCTCGACGTACAGGGTGCCGCCACGGCCAACGGCACACCGGTCCAGATCTACACCTGCAACGGCAGCAGCGCCCAGCGCTGGCAGCTCTGGGGTTCCTACGACGGCGGCCGCACCCTGCGGAACGTCAACTCGGGCAAGTGCCTGGAGGTGGCGGGCGGTGCCGTCGCCGACGGCACGAAGATCCAGATCCGCGACTGCGGCAGCGCCAAGGCGCAGCAGTGGACGTTCGACGTCCGCAGCGCGGGCGCGCTGCGCAACGCCGCGACGGGCAAGTGCGTGCACCTGCCGACGTTCGACAACAGCAAGGACGCCGTGCAGTCCGCCTGCAACGGCTCGACCGCGCAGAATTTCCGGATCGTCCCCAAGACCCACACCGGTGACGGCACGCTCTCCTACCCCGACAAGGCGCAGTTCGATAAGGCCAAGGCCGGCGTCTCCGCCGCGCAGGCGGCGGCGAAGGCCCAGCTCACGGTCCTGAAGACCCGGCTCGCGGTCGCGCAGGCGGCGGCGACCACCTCGGACACCGCGCTGCAGGCGGCGTACGGCGTCGCCGACGCCAACGGGGCGCCGCGCGGGCGCGGTCTGCTGGTGGGCCAGCAGAAGGACCAGGTCACCAAGGGTGCGGCGGCCGCGCTGACGGCGCTGGAGAAGGCCGGTGAGACCGCGGAGGCGGCCACCCGCGCATCCGCCGGTGACAGCGCGACGATCGCGCAGCGCGCCCTGGCGCAGGCCGCCCAGTCGAAGGCGGAGTTCCGCAAGGAGGCCGCCGCCCGCGCGGAGTGGCAGGCCAAGGCCGCCGCCGACGCGGCCAAGGTGCACCGGGACAACGCCAAGAAGGACAAGGAGACCGCCGAGGCGAAGCTCGCAGTGGCGGTGAAGGCCGAGGCGGACGCGAAGGCGGCTGCCGCCGACGCCCACGCCAAGCGGCTCTCCGCCGAGGCCGAGGAGAAGACGGCCAAGGCGGAGAAGGACACCGCCGCCGCCAAGCGCGCCGAGGCCGCCGAGCACCGGCACAACGCCGAGTCGGAGGCGACGAAGGCGAAGGACGCCAAGGAAAAGGCCGAGACCGCCGAGAAGACCGCCGGGGACCGGCGCGACGACGCCGTCGAGGCCCGTGACCACGCCAAGGCGATGCGCGACGACGCCTGGGACGCCGAGCAGAAGGCCGACGCGGCCCGCGCCAAGGCCGACGCCAAGGAGGCCTACGCCGACTCGCTCGACTCCGGTGACGCGGCGGACGCGGCCCGCGCCGCGGCGAACAGCGCGGACGCCGCGGCCGACGACGCCGAGGCCGCCGCGAACCGTGCCCGCTCCGAGGCCGACGCCGCCACCCAGGCGGCAGCCGACGCCGACGCCGCGGCCACCCGCGCCGAGGCCGCCGCCAAGCGGGCTCGCGCCGCTTCGGACGCCGCCCAGGCGGACAAGCTCAAAGCCGACGCGGCGGTGAGGACCGCGACCAGTGCCGTGGCCGACGCCATCAAGGCCTCCCAGGACGCCTCCGCAGAGGCAGAGGCGGCGGTCAAGCTCGCCGACGAGGCCGAACAGCACGCCAAGGACGCCCGGACCCAGGCGGACGCGGCGAAGAAGGAAGCTGCGACCGCCCTCGCGGCCGCAGCGAAAGCTGCGGGCTACGCCCACGTCACCGCTCAGGCGGCCGTGGACGCCGGTGAAGCGGCCAAGCAGGTCGCCGCCCCCGCCAACGACGCCATCCAGCTCGGCTCCCCGTACGTCGACACCGACTCGGCCGCCGCCCTGGTCGTACTGACCGGACAGTCCTCCAAGACGATCGCCGACCAGCAGAAGGCCGTCGCCGACGCGCACGCCAAGAACGCGGCAGCCGAGGCGGACGCGGCCAAGAACCTCGCCGACCAGGCGACCGGCGACGCCAAGGAGGCCTACCAGCACGCGGCGAACGCCGCCCGATACGCCGCCGACGCCCTCACCTACTCCAAGGAGGCCCTCGGCTACGCGGCCGACGCCGCCAAGGCCGCTTCGGCCGCCTCCGCCTCCCTGGTCCGCACCATCGAGTACGACAACCAGGCCACCGAGGACGCGGCAGCCGCCGACAAGGCGGCCGGCAACGCCGAGGGCTACGCCAAGGACGCCCGCGACTCGGCCGACGCCGCCGAACTCGACGCCGCCGCCGCGCGCTCCGCTGCGGACGCGGCCGAATCGGACGCCAAGGAGGCCCGCGACGCCGCCAACCGCGCCGATGCGGCCGCCACCGAGGCCGAAGAGGCGGCCAAGGACGCGGACAAGTACGCCAAGGAGGCCCAGGACGCCGCCGCGCGCGCCGAGGCAGCGGGCAAGGCCGGCCAGATCGAGTCCGGAACCGTCGTCGACGAGAACGGTGCCTCGATCGGCAACATGTTCTACGTCGTCCAGCGGACGGACAAGATCGGCGAACCGGAGGTGGTCAAGAAGGACAACTGCAACCCCATCGTCCACGTCGGGGACTGCAAGATCACCGCGAAGATCCGCTTCAAGGCGATCCTCGACCTCTACCTGTGCACCGCCGACGACCTGGACCTGTCCACGTACACGTGCCCGGCCGGGGCCACGGTCTACCTGGGCGAGTTCCCCACCAAGGAACTGTCGACCGAGGTCACCGACACCATCTCCATGACCGAGTTCAACTCGGGCATCGACCCGGTGGACATCCTCTTCGGCCACTGGATCAAGTGCGTACAGAAGATCGCTCCCGGCGGCGCCTCCGGCACCTGGACCGGCTGCGCCTGGGCAGCGGTCGACGTGGCCACCCTCTTCGCCGGCAAGATCCTCCGCCCGATCGTGGACGCGGTGAAGGCGGTCGACGCGGCGGCCCGGACGGGTATCGCGTTCGAGGACGCGTGGACGGCTCTGCGTTCACTCGGTCTCGCCGACGAGGCCGTCGCGGGTATCGGCGGCCGGGCCCTCCAGCAGATGGCCAAGCACTGCGTGGAGGAAGGTGCACACGTCGCGGCTCTCCGAGCCATGAGCGGTGGCGGTGGCTACTGCAAGTGGCTGGAGCTCGGCGGTCCCGGCAGATGGATGCCGGAGACGGAAACGATGAGCCAGGCCAATCGTGCCTACGAGCAGATGGTGACGAACGGCGTGCCGTCGGGCATCTCCTACAAGGTGCCCGCGGAATGGAGGAAGAGCGGGTACGTGAAGTTCGACGGTTACCAGGACGGCGTTCTCATCGACGCCAAGGACCAGGCTCTCAAGGCATCGTTCTTCACCGATGAGGGGAAGCTGCGGCCCTGGGTCACGGAGCCGCTCAAGCAGGCGAAAGACCAGGCCCGGGCGGCAGGCGACGTACCGATCGTCTGGTACGTCTCCGACGAGCGCACCGCCACCGCGTTCAAGTACATGATGGCCGACAACGACATCAAGACCATCACGGTCGTCCACAGGCCGGGCCCGGCGTAAGCCACCCGGGCGCCACCCCTGCCCGGGGGTGGCGCCCGGGGCCACCACCCAGCACAGAAGGAGAACCCGTTGTGAGCTACAGCCTGTCCCTGCGCACGTTCGTCGAAGGCAGTGACGTGCCTGTCCCTCTGGACATGGACGTCGTCCGGTCCGTGCTCGGCCCGTACGAGACGGGTGACCCGGCTCTCACGGTGATGGAGGACGGCTGGCTGCAGTTCTGGGTCCGGGCGTCCGACGGGAGCGAGGCCGAGATCTTCGCGGACGGCAGCAGCGTCCTGGTGGAACGTCCCCAGTCCGGTACCGGCGTGTTCGGCATCATCGCCGAACTCGCCGCGCGGCTGCGAGCAGTCGTCATCGACCCGAACAACGGTGTCTTCCTGTGCGACGAGGAGACGTACGCCCGGCTCCCGGTGGCCATGAGGGAGGACTCGGTGTCGGTCGAGATGACAGGTGAAGCCTTGACGGCCGCCCTGATCGGTCCGCGGTCTCCCTGAGACGGAGCCGGGCGTGACTCTACGTCGGCGCCACCGACGGCCTCAGAGGCGCGCTGAACACCTTCCTCGGCGAAGGCGGCTCCCAGTCCGGCACCCCCTTCGTCATAGGCGTGGCCGGCTCGGTCGCGGTCGGCAAATCCACCGTGGCCCGGCTGCTCCAGGCACTGCTCTCCGCTTCAGTCCGGCCATCACGACATCGAGCGCCGACTGCGCCCCTACGTACCCCACGATTCCGCACATGTTCGGCAACCTATGGTCCGACGAGCCGTCAAAAGAGGTTCAGCGTGCCCGGATTCGGAAATTCTGAAGCCGTCCGGCGCCGCCCGGGCCCATCCGCACTCGTCCGCGCCCGTCCGCGCCCGTCGGGCCCTGCCCGCACTCCGCCGCACAACCGTGCGAGCCCGTCGGGGGTCTACCGCCTGAACACCCAAGCGAACAGCGGGAGACTCACGAATGAAGCGTGGACATCGCACAGCCCTGGCCACCGTCGTCGCCGCGACCCTGGTGGGAGGCATGACCGGCGCGCTCTCCGGCAGCGCCGTCGCGGCGGGCACCGCGGGAGCGGCCGCCAAGCAGCCCAGGACCGACTTCAACGGCGACGGCTACAACGACTTCGTGGTCAGCGCGCCCGCCGCCTGGGCGCACGGGAAGTGGCGGGTCGGCTCCGTCACCGCGTTCTACGGCTCCGCCCAGGGCGTCTCCCCCGCCCGGCACACCACAATCGACCAGGACACCTCCGGTGTGCCGGACACGGCGGAGAACGGGGACCTGTTCGGCGCGGCCACCACCACCGGCGACTTCGACCGGGACGGCTACACCGACCTCGCCGTCGGCAGCCCGCTGGAGGACGTGGCCAGCGACATCAACGGCGGCACGGTGCAGATCGTCTGGGGCTCCCCGCGCGGCCTCGCCGGCGCCTCCACGATCGCCGACCCGGCCCCGGCCGAGCACGACCGGTTCGGCGCCTCGCTGGCCGCGGGCGACTTCGACGGGGACGGCCGTACCGACCTCGCCGTCGGCACCAGCTCCTCCACCCTCTACACGTTCCGCAAGGGCATCGGCAGGAACGGCAGGGCCGGGGCCCTCGCCACCCGCTCCCTGTCGCTGCGCGGCGCCCCGGACGCCGGGATCATCAACCTCACGGCCGGTGACGTCAACGGCGACGGCCGCGCGGACGTGATGGCGGACGGCCTGAACCGCACCGCCTCCACGACCGACGGCAAGTACCACAACGTCAACTACTACGTGCCGGGCACCTCCACGGGCCCCTCGCGCACCACCGCCAAGCGGATGCCCGGCGGCCTCGCGGCGGCCATCGGCGACATCGACGGCGACGGCCGCGGCGACATCGTCACCGGCGTCTACTGGGGCCGCACCACCGCCACCGGCCCCATCGGCGGCAAGGTCGAGATCACCTACGGATCGGCCTCGGGCCCCTCCTCCCGCGTCCAGACCATCACCCAGGAGTCCGGCGCCATCCCCGGCGACTCCGAGGACTGGGACAAGTTCGGCAGCTCCGTCACGCTCGGCGACGTCAACGGCGACGGCCGGCTGGACCTCGCCGTCGGCGCCCAGCAGGAGAACATGCGCCTGTGGGGGCAGATGTACTACAACATGGGCACCGTCACCGTGCTGTACGGCACCGCCTCCGGCATCGACACCAAGACCTCCCCGCAGTACTTCTACCAGGGCAACCACGGCGTCCCCGGCACGCCGGGAGGGAACTTCGGCACCGCCGCGCTGCTGTCCGACCTCGACCGTGACGGCGGGGCCGACCTGATCGCGGGCAGCCCGTGGCAGGACAACGGCGACGGCACCGTCACCGTGCTGCCCTCCGAGCCCGCCCAGGACGGGCAGCACCGGATCGGCGTCACGGGCGCGCAGCTCCTGCGGCCCGGCCAGGCGGGGATGGACATGACGGGCTCCCCCCAGTTCGGCAGCGTGCTGCAGAACTCCCGTCAGGAGTCGCTCATCAACACCTGAGCCCGGCCGGCCGCGGCGAGCGGATCAGCCCAGCTTGGCGACCTGGGCGGCGATGACGTCGGCCGGGACCCGGTAGTCCTTGCCCGAGGCCATCGCCGCCATGTTGACCGTGCTGAAGGTGGCCACCGTGGCGCCCTCGCGGACGGCGACGACCTTGACCGGGGCCCGCACGCCGTCGTCGGCGGCCATGGTCAGGGTCACCGCGACACCCTCGTCGCCGCCCTGCGGCGCGGCCGCCGTGGCCACCTTCAGGAACCGGGTCTTCTCGCCGCCCACGGTGGCCGAGAAGCCGCCCGCGCACTTCCGCGCGGCCTCGCTCAGCGCCTTCAGCGAGGACTCCGCCGCGCCGCCGTCGTAGGAGGCCAGCCCGATCAGCGTCTTGTTCACGTCGAGCGCGGCCAGCAGCATGTCCTCGGGCTTGGTGCCGGGCGCCGGCTTCTTCGGCGTGCCGAGCCACGACCGCTTCGCCGTCGACGCGGGCTCGCCCTGCGCCACGCCCGCCTGGGCGCGGGCCAGCGGCAGGCACGCCTCGTCGTCCGCGGTGACCTTGTCCGCGGCGATGTCGTCGCCCGCGGGGACCTTGGTGGTGACCTTGCCGGACTTGACGTCCGACTGGGCGAGCGCGGCCTTCTCCAGCTCGGCGGCGGTCAGCGCCTTCGCCGCGGGCGCGGAGGCGGCGGCCTTCGCGCCGTCGCCCTCGCTCCCGGCCGCCTCGTCCGTGTCCCCGGAGCCGCAGGCGGTGGCGAGCAGCGCCAGCGCGGTGGCGGACGCGGCGAGGGCGGTACGGCGGACGACAGTGGCTCTCACGTGGGCACTCTTCTCTTCTGCGTGACTTTCCCCGCGCTTTGCACACGGTTGCCCCGCAGATTACGCACAGCGGACGCACAGATGATCATCAGGGTGCCGTCCGGTACCCGCTCGTGACGGCCGAGTGACCCTCCAGGCGGGCCGAGTGACGCACACCACCCCACCGCTCCGTTCAAACAGCGTTAACAATGGAATGTGATCTCACCGGTCTCCTCGATCCCCCGGAGCGCCCACCGGCACAAGCCGGAGGCGACTCCCTACGTCGACCTCACCCGCGCCGAGTGGAGCGCCCTGCGCGACAAGACTCCGCAGCCGCTCACCGCCGAGGAGGTGGAGAAGCTGCGCGGCCTCGGCGACGTCATCGACCTCGACGAGGTACGGGACATCTACCTGCCGCTGTCCCGCCTGCTCAACCTCTACGTCGGCGCCACCGACGGCCTCAGAGGCGCGCTGAACACCTTCCTCGGCGAAGGCGGCTCCCAGTCCGGCACCCCCTTCGTCATAGGCGTGGCCGGCTCCGTCGCGGTCGGCAAATCCACCGTGGCCCGGCTGCTCCAGGCACTGCTCTCCCGCTGGCCCGAACACCCCCGCGTCGAACTGGTCACCACCGACGGGTTCCTCCTCCCCACCAAGGAGCTCCAGGCCCGCGGCCTGATGTCCCGCAAGGGCTTCCCCGAGTCCTACGACCGCCGCGCCCTGACCCGCTTCGTCGCCGACATCAAGGCCGGCAAGGACGAGGTGACCGCACCCGTCTACTCCCACCTCATCTACGACATCGTCCCCGGCGAGCGCCTCACCGTCCGCCGCCCGGACATCCTCATCGTCGAGGGCCTCAACGTCCTCCAGCCCGCCCTGCCCGGCAGCGACGGCCGCACCCGGGTCGGCCTCGCCGACTACTTCGACTTCAGCGTCTACGTCGACGCGAGCGCCGAGGACATCGAACGCTGGTACCTGGAGCGGTTCAAGAAACTGCGTCAGACCGCGTTCCAGAAGCAGGACTCGTACTTCCGCAAGTACACCCAGGTCTCCGAGCAGGAGGCGGTGGACTACGCGCGCGGGCTGTGGCGGACCATCAACAAGCCCAACCTGACCGAGAACATCGCCCCCACCCGCGGCCGGGCCACCCTCCAGCTGCGCAAGGGCCCCGACCACACCGTGCAGCGACTCCGGCTGCGCAAGCTGTAGCCCGGGACGGTTGGATGGGCGCATGCTGCACTTGCGCCTGATCGTCCCGTCCGACCGCACGGACGAGGTGGTGCGCCTGATCGAGTCCACGGTCGGCGCCACCCACCTCGTCGTCCTGCCCGGCGCCGCCCGCGACCCCGCCGGGGACGTGGTGCTGTGCGACGTGGCCCGGGAGGCGGGCGACGGCCTGCTCACCCGGCTCCAGGAACTCGGTGTCGACCGCACCGGCTCGATCGCCGCCGACGACATCGGCCTGTCGCTGTCGACGCGCGCCGACCGCGCCGAGAAGGAGGCGCCCGGCGAGGCCGCGGACGCCGTGCTGTGGCAGCACCTGGTCGAGGAGACCCACGAGGAGTCGACGCTGTCGGTGACCTACGTGGCGTTCCTCGCCATCGCCACGATGATCGCGGCCTGCGGTGTGGTGCTGGACAACGCCGTGCTGATCGTGGGCGCGATGGCGGTCGGACCCGAGTTCGGCCCGCTGGCCGGGATCAGCACCGCGCTGGTGCGCCGCAAGCCCAGGCTCGCGTCCCGCTCACTGATCGCCCTGGTGGTGGGCTTCGCCGTCGCCATAGGGCTGACGGTCGGCTTCAGCATCCTGATGGACGCCCTCGGGCAGTTCAGCGAGGCCAAGCTGGAGGCGGACCGGCCCAACACCGGCTTCGTGTGGGCGCCGGACGCCTTCTCCTTCATCGTCGCCCTGCTGGCCGGCGCCGCGGGCACGCTCTCCCTGACCTCGGCCAAGTCCGGCGCCCTGGTCGGCGTGGCCATCTCGGTCACCACGGTCCCGGCCGCCGCGAACGCCGCCGTCGCCCTGGCCTACGGGGACACCACGCAGACCGTCGGCTCCTGCGAGCAGCTCCTGCTCAACCTCTTCGGGATCGTGCTGGCCGGCGTCCTCACCCTCCTGGCGCAGAAGGCGTTCTGGGCCAGGACGGGCAGGAACGGCCCGAAGGCCCAGAAGGCTTAGCCCAGCGCCGACTTGACCGCGTCGGCCAGGCGCCCGGCGACCGTACGGGCCTGGTCGATGTCGGCGGCCTCCACCATGACCCGGACCAGCGGCTCGGTGCCCGAGGGGCGCAGCAACACCCGCCCGGTCTCACCGAGTTCGCGCTCGGCCTCGCCCACGGCGGCCGCGAGGTCGGCGGAGGTGCGCACCCGGGTGCGGTCCACGTCCGGCACGTTGACCAGGACCTGCGGCAACCGGTCCATCACCGCGGCCAGTTCACGCAGCGACCGCCCGGTCTCGGCGACCCGCGCCGCCAGCAGCAGGCCGGTCAGCGTGCCGTCGCCGGTGGTGGCGTGGTCCAGGATGATGACGTGCCCGGACTGCTCGCCGCCGAGGGCGTAGCCGTGCTCCTTCATCTCCTCCAGCACGTACCGGTCGCCGACGGCCGTCTGCACCAGGCGGATGCCCGCCCGCTCCATGGCCAGCTTGAAGCCCAGGTTGGACATCACGGTGGCCACCACGGTGTCGGAGGACAGCGCGGAGCGCTCCCGCATCGCCAGCGCCAGCACCGCGAGGATCTGGTCGCCGTCGACCTCCTCGCCGGTGTGGTCCACGGCCAGGCAGCGGTCGGCGTCCCCGTCGTGCGCGATGCCGAGGTCCGCGCCGTGCTCCAGCACGGCGGCCTTCAGCAGGCCCAGGTGGGTCGAGCCGCAGCCGTCGTTGATGTTCAGGCCGTCCGGCTCGGCGCCGATGGTGACGATGGTCGCACCGGCCCGGGTGAACGCCTCCGGGGAGACGCCCGAGGCGGCGCCGTGCGCCTCGTCGAGGACGATCTTCAGGCCGTCCAGCCGGTTCGGCAGCACCGACAGCAGGTGGGAGACGTAGGTCTCGGCGCCCGCCTCGTGGTCGCGGACCCGGCCCACCCCGGCGCCGGTGGGGCGCTCCCAGGGCTCGCCGTGGCGGTGCGACTCGTAGACGGCCTCGATACGGCCCTCCAGCTCGTCCGCGAGCTTGTGGCCGCCGCGCGCGAAGAACTTGATGCCGTTGTCCGGCATCGCGTTGTGGCTGGCGGAGAGCATCACGCCGAGGTCGGCGCCGAGCTCGCCGGTCAGGTGGGCGACGGCGGGCGTCGGCAGCACACCGACGCGGAGCACGTCCACGCCCGCGCTGGCCAGGCCCGCGACGACGGCGGCCTCCAGGAACTCCCCGGACGCGCGCGGGTCACGGCCCACCACCGCGGTCGGCCGATGGCCCTCGAACGTGCCCGCCTCGGCCAGCACATGCGCCGCCGCGACGGACAGGCCGAGCGCCATCTCGGCCGTCAGGTCCGCGTTGGCGACGCCACGCACGCCGTCGGTGCCGAAGAGTCGTCCCACTTGTCCTCCCGAGAAAGCGTCACTGCTGCCAGGAATCATGGCATGCGCCCGAGCATCCGATCACACAAGCCTTTGAGCGTCTTGTGCCGTTATACGCCCTTGGCGCGGATAAACGAACGCCCCGGCGGCACACAGGGCGTGCCGTCGGGGCGTTCGGAGTACGCGCGAAGCGCCGCTGTTTAGCGCTTGCTGTACTGCGGAGCCTTACGGGCCTTCTTCAGACCGGCCTTCTTGCGCTCGACCGCACGGTCGTCGCGCTTGAGGAAGCCGGCCTTCTTGAGGGCGCCGCGGTTGTTGTCGACGTCCGCCTCGTTCAGCGCACGGGCGACACCGAGACGGAGCGCACCGGCCTGACCGGAGACACCGCCACCCGCGATGCGGGCGATGACGTCGTAGCGGCCCTCGAGCTCGAGCACCTTGAAGGGCTCGTTGACTTCCTGCTGGTGCACCTTGTTCGGGAAGTAGTCCTCGAGGGTGCGACCGTTGATCTTCCACTTGCCGGTGCCCGGGACGATCCGGACGCGGGCGATGGCGTTCTTGCGACGGCCCAGGCCGGCGGCCGGCTGGGGCTCACCGAAGTGGGACGCGAGGGACTCCGAGGTGTACTCGCCCTCGACGGGGAGCTCGGTCTCGGTGGTGTAGCTCTCGATGTCGACGAGCTCGGTCTCTTCGAGCGGCTGCTCGGGGGTGGTCTCGGCCACGATTCTCCTCAGATTCTCTTCAGTCTTAAAGGGTGGCCGGAATTACTGCGCGACCTGGGTGATCTCGAACGGCACCGGCTGCTGGGCAGCGTGCGGGTGCTGGTCGCCCTTGTAGACCTTCAGCTTCGAGAGCATCTGACGGCCGAGGGTGTTCTTGGGGAGCATGCCCTTGACGGCCTTCTCGATGGCCTTCTCGGGGTTCTTGTCCAGCAGCTCGTCGTAACGGACGGAGCGCAGACCACCCGGGTAGCCGGAGTGGCGGTAGGCCATCTTCTGGGTCCGCTTGTTGCCGGACAGGTGCACCTTGTCGGCGTTGACGACGATGACGAAGTCACCGGTGTCGACGTGCGGCGCGTAGATCGGCTTGTGCTTGCCCCGGAGGAGGGTCGCGGCGGTGGTGGCGAGACGACCCAGGACGATGTCCTGAGCGTCGATGACGTACCACTGGCGCGTCACATCGCCGGGCTTGGGGCTGTACGTACGCACGGTTCGTAGCCTTCGCTTCGAGTGAATGGTCCTGAACAGGTCACCGAAACGATCACGACAGCCTCGATCGCACTGCGGTGACGCAACCGCGTGCTGATCGCTGGTCATCGGCCCGGTGGACCGGTGTAAGGGCCCGTCCCGTGAGAATGAGCAAGCCAATACACAACGAGGAGCCAGCCTACCGGCCCACCCCGGACGGGTCAAAACGAGCTTGCCGGAAATCCCCCGCGCCGAGATGTTCCCCCGTGCGCCGAAGGTCCCCTATGGCCCGCGCGGGGCCCCGCCTCGGGCGCGCCGGGAGCCTCCGGCCCCCTCTAAGATGCGCCCCATGAGTTATGGGCAGGGGGGTCCTCAGTCTCAGTGGGACCCTTGGACACCGCAATCCGAGCAGCCGTGGAAGAACGGCGGCGACGACGGCACTCCGGACTGGGCCGCGCTCGCGGACGCGTCGGAGAACCGTAAGAAGCGCCGCAAGGTGCTGCTCGTCGCGGGCGGCGTGCTCGCCACCGGCGCGGTCGCCACCGCCGTCGCCATGGCCGTGGTGAACGCGGGCGGCGACGACCGGGCCGGCGGTCCCGGCAGCCTGCCCGCGACCGCCTCCCTGCCGGGCGGCACGGCGACCACGGCACCGTCCTTCGAGCCGACCAGCGCGCCACCACCGCTGGACCCCAAGGACTTCATAGCCAGCGCCAACAAGGACACCGCCCCGCTGAGCCCGGAGACCCTGTTCCCGGGCACCCAGCTCACCATGGGCGAGACGGTGTACAAGAAGGGCGCCACCAGCGACAGCAAGAACTGCGCGTCCGGCGCCGGCGGCACCCTGGCCAAGGCGCTCGCCGCGGGCGACTGCACCCGGCTGATGCGCGTCAGCTACGTCAAGGACGGCGTGGCCGTCACCGTCGGCGTCGCGGTCTTCGACAACGACACCGACGCCACCCGGTTCAAGGACCGCGCGGACAAGAAGAGCATCGTCGCCGCCCTGCCCGGCAAGGGCGTGAAGTCGTTCTGCGACTCCGCGGTCTGCCGCTCCACCACGAACACCCTCGGCCGGTACGCCTACTTCACCATCGCCGGTTTCACCGACGGCAAGGACGTGACGACCAAGGACACCAAGGTCTTCGCGGCCGGCAACGACCTGGCGGAGTTCTCCTTCCGCCAGATCCGGCGCCGCGGTGAGGCCCAGGCGTCGGCGGCGGCCCAGTAGCCGCCGCACTCCCCCGCCCGGCCGCTCAGCAGCACCCCGCCGACGGCAGCGAGCGCTTGTTGCGCGCCTCCTTGTTGCGCGCCGCCAGCAGTTCGTCGGCGGGGTAGCCGACCTCCTCCAGCGTCAGACCGTGCGGCCGCACCACGTGCACCGCGGAGTCCCGCACACCGGCGCCGAGCACCTTCCCCGGCCACTCGGGCCCCCGGTGCCCGTCCCCGACGAACAGCAGCGCGCCGATCAGCGAGCGCACCATGTTGTGACAGAACGCGTCCGCCCGCACGGTGGCCGTGATGACCCCGTCCGCCCCGCGCACCAGGCTCAGCTCCTGGAGGGTACGGATGGTGGTCGCGCCCTCACGCCGCTTGCAGTACGCCGCGAAGTCGTGCTCCCCCAGCAGGACCCGGGCCGCCTCGTTCATCGCGTCCACGTCCAACGGCCAGTCGTGCCACAGCACATGGCCGCGCAGCAGCGGGTCGACACCGCCGGGGTCGTCGGTGACGCGGTAGGCGTAGCGCCGCCAGACGGCGGAGAAACGGGCGTTGAAGCCGGGCGGGGCCTCGGTCAGGGACCAGACGCGCACATCCTTCGACAGCCGCCCGGCCAGCCGCTTCAGCAGCTTCTCCCGGTGCTCGGCCCACACCGTCTCCGGCAGGTCCACGTGCGCGACCTGGCCGCGCGCGTGCACCCCGGCGTCCGTCCGCCCGGCCACGGTCAGCTCGTACGTCTCCTGCGACCGGGTCACCGTGCGCAGGGCGTCCTCGATCTCGCCCTGGACGGTCCGCCTGCCGCCGGCCTGCTTGGCCCACCCGTGGAAGTCGGTGCCGTCGTAGGACAGGTCGAGGCGGATACGGACCCGGCCGGGCTGTGCTTCGTCACTCACAGAGAAGATCCTCTCAAGGGCGGTGCCCCACGAAAAACGAGAAAGCGGGCCCGCCCCCGCAAGGGCAGGCCCGCTCTCAGGCGTCAGGCAGAGCCTCAGGCGTCCTTGGACTCCTCGGCCGGAGCCTCGGTGGCCTCGGTCTGCTCGACCTTCGCCTCCTCGGACTCCTTGACCGCACGCTTGGTGGCGGCCTCGGCCTCACCGGTCGCCTGCTGGGCGACGGTCAGGGCCTCGACAAGCTCGATGACAGCCATGGGCGCGTTGTCGCCACGACGGTTACCGATCTTGGTGATGCGGGTGTAACCACCGGGGCGGTTCTCGTAGCGCGGGCCGATCTCGGTGAAGAGCGTGTGGACGATGCCCTTGTCCGTGATCACCTGGAGCACCTGACGGCGGTTGTGAAGGTCGCCCTTCTTCGCCTTGGTGACCAGACGCTCGGCGTACGGGCGCAGACGGCGCGCCTTCGCCTCGGTGGTGGTGATGCGGCCGTGCTCGAAGAGGCTCTTCGCGAGGTTCGCGAGCAGCATCTTCTCGTGCGCGGCGCTGCCGCCCATACGGGCACCCTTGGCAGGCTTCGGCATGGTGTTTCTCCTAGGTGTCTGCCCCGGCCGTGTCAGGTACCGGAGTCAGTATCCGAGCGAGCGGTTGCTCGTCGGAGATCCGGGCGCCTTCTCAGGCGCCCGGAGCGTCCGCGCCCCCAAGGGGCGCGGGGAACTGCGCGACCAGCCGGAGCGGACCCGCAGTCGCGGAACCGGCCTCCTCGCGGAGCGCTCAGTACTGCTCGGTCTCGACGAAACCAGCGTCCGCGTCGTCGTCGGCGCCGAAGGCGTCCGCGGCGGCGGTCGGGTCGAAGCCGGGAGGCGAGTCCTTGAGCGCGAGGCCCATACCGGCCAGCTTCGCCTTGACCTCGTCGATCGACTTCGCACCGAAGTTGCGGATGTCGAGCAGGTCGGCCTCGGAGCGGGCGACGAGCTCACCCACGGAGTGGATGCCCTCACGCTTGAGGCAGTTGTAGGAGCGGACCGTGAGCTCCAGCTCCTCGATCGGCAGCGCGAGGTCGGCGGCCAGGGCGGCGTCCGTGGGGGACGGGCCCATGTCGATGCCCTCGGCGTCGATGTTCAGCTCGCGGGCGAGACCGAACAGCTCGACCAGGGTCTTGCCGGCGGACGCCATGGCGTCACGCGGGCGCATGGCCTGCTTGGTCTCGACGTCGACGATCAGCTTGTCGAAGTCGGTGCGCTGCTCGACACGCGTGGCCTCGACCTTGTACGTGACCTTCAGCACGGGGCTGTAGATGGAGTCGACCGGGATACGGCCGATCTCCTGGCCCACCTGCTTGTTCTGCACGGCGGAGACGTAGCCGCGACCGCGCTCGACGGTCAGCTCCATCTCCAGCTTGCCCTTGCCGTTGAGCGTGGCGAGGACCAGGTCGGGGTTGTGCACCTCGACACCGGCCGGGGGCGCGATGTCGGCGGCGGTGACCAGACCCGGGCCCTGCTTGCGCAGGTACATCACGACCGGCTCGTCGTGCTCCGAGGAGACGACCAGCTGCTTGATGTTGAGGATGAGGTCGGTCACGTCCTCCTTGACGCCCGGCACGGTGGTGAACTCGTGCAGGACACCGTCGATCCGGATGCTGGTGACAGCGGCACCGGGGATCGAGGAGAGGAGGGTACGGCGGAGGGAGTTGCCGAGGGTGTAGCCGAAGCCCGGCTCCAGCGGCTCGATCACGAACCGGGAGCGGAACTCGTCGACGACCTCTTCGGTCAACGAGGGACGCTGAGCGATCAGCATGGTGTGAATTCCTTCAGTCAGGGGCGCCCGCTATTTGACGCCCGACTCAGTACTGCAAGGGTACGGGCGGCACGGCCCGAAAGAGCCGTACCGCCCGGACCCGCGAAAACCAGCGGAGCGCTGTGCGTCAGACGCGGCGGCGCTTCGGCGGGCGGCAGCCGTTGTGCGGGGTCGGGGTGACGTCCTGGATGGAGCCGACCTCGAGGCCCGTGGCCTGCAGGGAGCGGATCGCGGTCTCACGACCGGAGCCCGGGCCCTTGACGAACACGTCGACCTTGCGCATGCCGTGCTCCTGGGCGCGGCGGGCGGCCGACTCGGCAGCCATCTGCGCGGCGAACGGCGTGGACTTCCGGGAGCCCTTGAAGCCGACGTGGCCGGCGGAGGCCCAGGAGATCACGTTGCCGGACGGGTCCGTGATCGAGACGATCGTGTTGTTGAACGTGCTCTTGATGTGCGCGTGGCCGTGAGCGACGTTCTTCTTTTCCTTGCGGCGCACCTTCTTGGCAGCGCCCTGACGTCCCTTGGGGGGCATCTACAAACTCCTACGGGGAGGTGGTCGGTCCTACAGCGAAGACCGCTGATGAAGCGTTGTCCGCTGAGGACTACTTCTTGCCCGGCTTCTTCTTGCCGGCGATGGCGCGACGCGGGCCCTTGCGGGTGCGGGCGTTGGTGCTGGTGCGCTGACCGCGGACGGGCAGGCCGCGACGGTGACGGAGACCCTGGTAGCAACCGATCTCGACCTTGCGGCGGATGTCGGCCTGGATCTCGCGACGGAGGTCACCCTCGGTCTTGATGTTGTTGTCCACGTACTCGCGGATCGCGACGAGCTGCTCTTCGCTCAGGTCGCGGACGCGGGTGTTCGGGTCGACGCCGGTCGCAGCCAGCGTCTCCTGGGAGAGGGTCCGGCCGATGCCGAACACGTAGGTGAGGGCGACCTCCACGCGCTTTTCGCGCGGGATGTCAACACCGGAAACGCGTGCCATTCAATGGCTCCTGGTGATTCTTCGGAGGTCTTCCACAGAACCGGGTCCCGGCCGCCGTACGAGGTACGAACCGGGTCCTCGGCCTCCGACCGAGGGTGTCGAGCTGGTTGGCTCGGGCTCTGCGTATGAACAATTCAGCTTGCGTCGCGCGAAACTCTGCGATGAGTGCAGAGGGTTCGGCCGTGCGTCAGCCCTGGCGCTGCTTGTGGCGCGGGTTGTCGCAGATGACCATGACCCGGCCGTGACGGCGGATCACCCTGCACTTGTCGCAGATCTTCTTGACGCTCGGCTTGACCTTCATGGGGTGAGGTTCTCCGGGTCAGTGCCACCACCCCGGCGCGAGCCGGGATGCGGGCAAGATCTACTTGTACCGGTAGACGATCCGGCCACGCGTCAGGTCGTACGGAGACAGCTCCACCACGACCCGGTCGTCAGGGAGGATGCGGATGTAGTGCATACGCATCTTGCCGCTGATGTGTGCCAGGACCTGGTGGCCGTTCTGGAGCTCGACCTTGAACATGGCGTTCGGCAGAGACTCGACGACAGTGCCCTCGATCTCGATGGCACCTTGCTTCTTGGCCACGCTTCGCCCTTCGAATCGACTACCTTGATCGACTCTGCGCGAGCGCATGCGGACATGCGGGTGCACGAGAGCCGACGAGTCAGTCTACGTCAGCGCACCCGGAAACACGAATCGAGAAAGTCTGCCCCATACGGCTGATCCTTATGCGAGCGGATCAGGAGCGGCGGTCACGCCGTACTCCGCCAGCTTCGCCCTGCCGCCGTCCGGGGAGGTCAGGACCAGAGGGCCCTGTTCCGTCAGGGCGACCGAGTGCTCCCAGTGGGAGGACCAGGTGCCGTCCGTCGTGATGACGGTCCAGTCGTCCTCGAGGACCTTGGTGCGCGGGGTGCCGAGGGAGACCATGGGCTCGATGGCGAGGCAGAAGCCGGGGACCAGCTTGGGGCCCTTGCCGCGGCGCCGCTCGACGTAGTTCAGCAGGTGCGGGTCCATGTGCATCTCGGTGCCGATGCCGTGGCCGCCGTAGTCCTCGACGATGCCGTACTTGCCGCCGCCCGGCTTGGGCTGGCGGCGGATGTAGGTCTCGATCGCGCGGGAGATGTCGACCAGGCGGTTGCCCAGCTTCATCGCCGCGATCCCCGCCCACATCGACTCCTCGGTCACGCGGGACAGCTCGACCAGCTCGGGGGCGTGGCCGGAGCCGACGAAGGCCGTGTAGGCCGCGTCACCGTGCCAGCCGTCGACGATCGCGCCGCAGTCGATGGAGATGATGTCGCCGTCCTTCAGGACGACGTCCTCGGAGGGGATGCCGTGCACCACGACGTCGTTCACCGACGTGCAGATGGTCGCGGGGAAGCCGCCGTACCCCAGGAAGTTCGACTTCGCGCCGTGCTCGTCCAGCACCTTGCGCGCCACGTCGTCCAGGTCCTTGGTGGTCGCACCGGGCACAGCCGCCTCGCGGGTGGCCGCGTGGATCGCGGCGACGACCAGCCCCGCCGCTCGCATCTTGGCGATCTGCTCGGGGGTCTTGATCTGCACCATGGGGGGCCTGCGCTCTCCGTCACTCGGACCGACTGGGTTACCTGCACAACACTACGGCCGCGGCGCCCTGGGCGGGCACCGCGGCCGGAAGGACCGGGCTCCTACTCGCTGCCGGCCTTCTCGCGCTTGAGTGCCTCCAGCGCCCGCTTGGTGATCTCGTCCACCGGGCCCAGCGAGGAGATCGTCCGGACGAGCCCCTGCGCCTTGTAGTAGTCGATGATCGGCTCGGTCTGCGTGTGGTAGACCTCGAGCCGCTTGCGGACGGTGTCCTCGGAGTCGTCGTCACGCTGGTACAGCTCGCCCCCGCAGACGTCGCAGACGCCTTCCTTCTTCGGCGCGCTGTACGTCACGTGGAAGACGTGCGAGGAGTCGTTGCGGCAGATGCGCCGGCCGGCGATCCGCTTGACGACCTCTTCCTCCGGGACCTCCAGGTCCAGGACGGCGTCCAGCGTGATGCCCTCGCCCTGCAGCAGCTCGTCCAGCGCCTTGGCCTGCGAGACGTTGCGCGGGAAACCGTCGAGCAGGAAGCCGTTCACGGCGTCCGGCTGCTCCATGCGGTCCTTGGCCATGGCGATGGTGACCTCGTCCGGGACGAGGTTGCCCGCGTCCATGTAGGACTTGGCCAGCTTGCCCAGCTCCGTCTGCTGACTGATGTTGGCCCGGAACAGGTCGCCCGTGGAGATGTGCGGGACGGTGAGCGTCTCGGCGAGGCGGACGGCTTGCGTTCCCTTACCGGCGCCAGGCGGCCCGACGAGGACGATACGCATCAGCGGAGGAACCCTTCGTAATTGCGCTGCTGGAGCTGGCTCTCGATCTGCTTCACCGTCTCGAGGCCCACACCCACGATGATCAGGATGCTGGTGCCACCGAAGGGGAAGTTCTGACTCGCCCCGAAGCCCACCAACGCCATCGTCGGTACGAGAGCGATCAGACCCAGATACAGCGAACCCGGCCAGGTGATCCGGTTGAGCACGTAACTCAGGTACTCAGCGGTCGGCCGACCGGCCCGGATGCCCGGAATGAAGCCACCATACTTCTTCATGTTGTCGGCGACTTCTTCGGGGTTGAAGGAGATCGCCACGTAGAAGAACGCGAAGAACACGATGAGCAGGAAGTACAGGGAGATGTAGATGGGGTGGTCGCCCTTGGTCAGGTTCGCCGTGATCCAGCGCTTCCAGCCCGAGTCGCCGCCGGCGAACTGAGCGATCAGCGCCGGGATGTAGAGGAGCGACGAGGCGAAGATGACCGGGATCACGCCCGCCTGGTTGACCTTGAGCGGGATGTACGTCGACGTACCCCCGTAGGAACGGCGGCCGATCATGCGCTTCGCGTACTGCACGGGGATGCGGCGCTGGGCCTGCTCCACGAAGACGACGAGCGCGACCATGACCAGGCCGACCAGGATGACGGTGCCGAACTCGATCCAGCCGCCGGCCAGGGTGCCCTGCTTCTTGATGGCCCACAGCGCGGACGGGAAGGTCGCGGCGATCGAGATGAACATCAGGATCGACATGCCGTTGCCGATGCCGCGGTCGGTGATCAGCTCACCGAGCCACATCACGAACGCCGTACCGGCGGTCATGCAGATCACCATGGTGATCGTGGTGAAGATCGCCTGGTCCGGGACGATGTTCCCGGCGACCGTGCAGCCGCTGAACAGGGCGCCGCTGCGGGCGGTGGCCACCAGGCCGGTGCCCTGCAGGATGGCGAGCGCCACCGTCAGATAGCGGGTGTACTGCGTGATCTTCGCGGTGCCGGCCTGACCCTCCTTCTTGAGGGCCTCCAGACGCGGGATCACGACGGTCAGAAGCTGGAGAATGATGCTCGCCGTGATGTACGGCATGATGCCGAGGGCGAAGATCGTGATCTGGAGCAGCGCTCCGCCGCTGAACATGTTGACCAGGCCGAAGAGGCCCTGGTTGCCGGAGGCCTCGGTCACGCAGGTCTGGACGGCCTTGTAATTGACGCCGGGGATCGGGATGTGGGTACCGACCCGGTAGACCACGATGACGCCCAGCGTGAAGAGCAGCTTCTTGCGCAGGTCGGGCGTCCTGAACGCCCGGGCGAACGCGGTGAGCACGGTGCCTCCTGCGACCCCCGCGCAACTGCGTCAAGGGTGACGGTCTAGAGGTTCGACGAATAAGGAAAAGGGAACAGCGCCAGCCACCTTACCGGCGACACCGCCCCCCTAGGAACGACCAACCGGGGATACCCCATTGTGGGGTATCCCCGGTCGGGATGTTCTACGTCATCGAGAGACCTGAAGGACTCAGACCAGCTCGGTGACCGTACCGCCCGCGGCGGTGATCTTCTCCTTGGCGGAGTCGGAGACGGCGTCGACCGTCACCTGCAGCGCCACGGAGATCTCGCCCTGGCCGAGGACCTTGACGAGGCTGTTCTTGCGAACGGCACCCTTGGCCACCAGACCCTCGACGGTGACCTCGCCACCCTGCGGGTAGAGCGCGGCCAGCTTGTCGAGGTTCACGACCTGGAACTCGGTCTTGAACGGGTTCTTGAAGCCCTTCAGCTTCGGGAGACGCATGTGGAGGGGCATCTGGCCACCCTCGAAGCGCTCCGGAACCTGGTAACGGGCCTTCGTACCCTTGGTACCACGACCGGCCGTCTTACCCTTCGACGCCTCACCACGACCCACACGGGTCTTGGCGGTCTTGGCGCCCGGGGCGGGACGGAGGTTGTGGATCTTGAGCGGGTTGTTCTCCGCCATGATCAGACCTCCTCAACCGTCACGAGGTGGCGGACGGTGTGCACCATGCCGCGGAACTCGGGGCGGTCCTCCTTGACGACCTGCGTGTTGATGCCCTTGAGACCAAGGGACCGCAGGGTGTCGCGGTGGTTCTGCTTGCTGCCGATGTACGACTTGACCTGCGTGATCTTGAGCTGCGCCATTACGCACCAGCCCCGGCACGCGCACGGAGCAGAGCCGCGGGGGCGACGTCCTCGAGCGGCAGACCGCGGCGGGCCGCGACCTCCTCGGGACGCTGCAGGCCCTTGAGGGCCGCCACGGTCGCGTGCACGATGTTGATCGCGTTGTCGGAGCCCAGGGACTTCGACAGGATGTCGTGGATACCGGCGCACTCGAGCACGGCGCGCACCGGACCACCGGCGATAACACCGGTACCCGGGGACGCGGGCTTGAGCAGCACGACGCCGGCAGCCTTCTCACCCTGGATGGGGTGAGGGATGGTGCCCTGGATACGGGGGACCTTGAAGAAGTGCTTCTTGGCCTCCTCAACACCCTTGGCGATGGCGGCCGGCACCTCCTTGGCCTTGCCGTAACCGACACCCACGGTGCCGTCACCGTCGCCCACCACGACCAGCGCGGTGAAGCTGAAGCGACGACCACCCTTCACAACCTTGGCGACGCGGTTGATCGCGACAACGCGCTCAACGTACGCGGTCTTCTCGGCGGCAGCAGCGCCGCCGTCACGGCCCTTCCGGTCCCGCCGCTCGCCGCCACCGGCACCGCCACCGCGGCGCTGGGGTCCAGCCATTGGAATTACCTCTCTCTGTTTCCGCTAGCTACGGAACCGGCTCAGAACTTCAGACCGGCTTCGCGGGCGGCGTCCGCCAGGGCGGCGATGCGCCCGGCGTACTGGTTGCCACCACGGTCGAACACGACAGCCTCGACACCGGCGGCCTTGGCGCGCTCGGCGACCAGGGCGCCGACCTGCTTGGCCTGCGTGGACTTGTCGCCCTCGCCGCCCCGGACCGACGCGTCCAGCGTGGACGCGGAGGCCAGGGTGTGGCCCTTGAGGTCGTCGATCACCTGCGCCACGATGTGGCGGTTGGAGCGGGTGACGACCAGACGCGGACGCTCCGCCGTACCGGAGATGTTCTTGCGAATCCGGATGTGGCGGCGCTTGATCGCGGCGCGCTTGTAGGCGTCGCCCTTGAGGATCTTCTGTCCGTATGCCATGGCTTACTTACCCGCCTTTCCGACCTTGCGGCGGATGACTTCGCCCTCGTACTTGACGCCCTTGGCCTTGTACGGGTCGGGCTTGCGCAGCTTGCGGATGTTGGCCGCAACCTCGCCGACCTTCTGCTTGTCGATGCCCTCGACCTGGAAGCGGGTCGGGGACTCCACCTTGAAGGTGATTCCCTCGGGCGCCTCGACGATGATCGGGTGGCTGTAGCCGAGCGCGAACTCGAGGTTCGAGCCCTTGGCCATAACGCGGTAACCGACACCGCTGATCTCGAGCTTCTTCACGTAACCCTGGGTCACGCCGGTGATCATGTTCGCCACCAGCGTGCGGGACAGGCCGTGGAGGGCCTTGTTCTGACGCTCGTCGTTGGGGCGGGTCACCGCGAGGGTGCCGTCCTCATCCCGGACGATGTCGATCGGCGCGACAACGGTGTGGGTCAGCGAGCCCTTGGGGCCCTTGACCGCGACCGTACGGCCGTCGATGGTGACGTCCACGCCGGCGGGAACCGTGATGGGGAGCTTGCCAATACGCGACATAGCTGTTTCCTCCGTTCCCTTCCGTTACCAGACGTAGGCGAGGACTTCCCCACCCACGCCCTTCTTGCCGGCCTGCTTGTCGGTGAGGAGACCGTGCGACGTGGAGATGATCGCCACGCCCAGGCCGCCGAGCACCTTCGGCAGGTTGGTGGACTTCGCGTAAACCCGGAGACCGGGCTTGGAGATCCGCTTGATGCCCGCGATGGAGCGCTCACGGTTCGGGCCGAACTTCAGCTCGAGAACGAGGTTCTTGCCGACCTCGGCGTCCTCGACCTTCCAGCCCGTGATGAAGCCCTCCTGCTGGAGGATCTCCGCGATGTGAGACTTGATCTTGGACGCCGGCATCGTCACGGAGTCGTGGTATGCCGAGTTCGCGTTCCGCAGACGCGTAAGCATGTCTGCGATCGGATCAGTCATGGTCATGAATTGGCCTTCGGCCTCTCTCGCCGGGGTTTCCTGGTGCGCCATCCCTCTCCCCGATCCGAGACGGGGCGGGTGCGGCGCGGTGGACCTACGGCGTAGTAAGTCGTACGGGCGCGACAGACGCCCAACCCCGCAAGCCTACGGCATGTGGGGAAGGGCCTCTGCCGACCCAGTTGCTTACCGAGAGCTTCAGGAATCCCTTTTTAGGGGGATTACCAGGAGCTCTTGGTCACGCCCGGCAGCTCGCCACGGTGAGCCATCTCACGAAGGCACACGCGGCAGAGGCCGAACTTGCGGTACACGGAGTGCGGACGGCCGCAGCGCTGGCAGCGGGTGTAGCCACGCACACCGAACTTGGGCTTGCGAGCAGCCTTAGCGATCAGAGCCTTCTTCGCCATCTCGCTCACGCCTCCTTGAACGGGAAGCCGAGGTGACGAAGGAGCGCGCGGCCCTCAGCGTCGTTGGTCGCCGTGGTGACCACGGTGATGTCCATGCCCCGGGTACGGTCGATCTTGTCCTGGTCGATCTCGTGGAACATGACCTGCTCCGTGAGACCGAAGGTGTAGTTGCCACGACCGTCGAACTGCTTGGGGGACAGGCCGCGGAAGTCGCGGATGCGCGGAAGCGCCAGCGACAGGGTGCGGTCCAGGAACTCCCACATGCGGTCGCCACGGAGCGTGACGTGGGCACCGATCGGCTGACCCTCGCGCAGCTTGAACTGCGCGATGGACTTGCGGGCCTTGGTGACGGCCGGCTTCTGACCGGTGATCGTGGTGAGGTCGCGGATGGCGCCCTCGATCAGCTTGGAGTCGCGGGCGGCGTCGCCCACACCCATGTTGACCACGATCTTGACGAGGCCGGGGATCTGCATGACGTTCTCGTACTGGAACTCGTCACGCAGCTTGCCCGCGATCTCCTCGCGGTACTTCGTCTTCAGACGCGGAGTGGTGGTGGTAGCCATCAGATGTCCTCACCCGTCCGCTTGGCAACGCGGATCTTGTTGCCTTCGTCGTCGAAGCGGTAGCCGACACGCGTGACGACCTTGTTGCCATCCTTCTCAACGACCAGCTGGACGTTGGAGACGTGGATGGGCGCCTCGGTCGTGACGATGCCGCCCGCCTGCGAACCGCTGGCGGTGGGGCCGGCCTTGGTGTGCTTCTTGACCCGGTTGACACCCTCGACCAGGACACGCTCGTCGCGCGGGAAAGCGGCAATGACCTTGCCCTGCTTGCCCTTGTCCTTACCGGTGATGACCTGGACCAGGTCGCCCTTCTTGATCTTCATGCTTACAGCACCTCCGGCGCGAGCGAGATGATCTTCATGAACTTCTTCTCGCGCAGCTCACGGCCGACAGGGCCGAAGATACGGGTGCCGCGAGGGTCGCCGTCGTTCTTGAGAATGACAGCGGCGTTCTCGTCGAAGCGGATGTACGAGCCGTCCGGACGGCGGCGCTCCTTGACGGTGCGAACGATGACCGCCTTGATGACGTCACCCTTCTTCACGTTGCCGCCGGGGATCGCGTCCTTGACGGTGGCGACGATGACGTCACCGATGCCCGCGTAGCGGCGACCGGAGCCACCGAGCACACGGATGCAAAGGATCTCCTTCGCACCAGTGTTGTCGGCGACACGCAGCCGCGACTCCTGCTGGATCACGTCTATCTCCTGATTGTCTGCCGGTTCCCGGCCGGGGTCCGGTGAAGGACCCCGACCGAGCCTGGCGGAACTGACCTGCGGATTTACCCCGCAGGAATCTTGCTTGAGCAGTTCCCCCGAGGGGGAATCGCCTACTTGGCCTTCTCGAGGATCTCGACGATGCGCCAGCGCTTCGTCGACGACAGCGGCCGGGTCTCCGCGAGGAGGACACGGTCGCCGACACCGGCGGCGTTCTGCTCGTCGTGAGCCTTGAGCTTGTTCGTACGGCGGATGACCTTGCCGTACAGCGCGTGCTTCACGCGGTCCTCGACGGCGACGACGACGGTCTTGTCCATCTTGTCGCTGACGACGAGACCCTCACGGGTCTTGCGGAAGCCGCGGGCCTCTGCGTTCTCAGTCACGTTCTTCTCGCTCATCAGGCGTTCTCCACCGTTTCGATGCCCAGCTCACGCTCGCGCATCAGGGTGTAGATCCGCGCGATGTCCTTGCGGACCGCCTTCAGACGGCCGTGGTTCTCGAGCTGACCAGTCGCCGCCTGGAAGCGGAGGTTGAACAGCTCTTCCTTGGCCTCGCGGAGCTTCGCGAGAAGCTCCTCGTTGCCCAGCTCGCGCAGCTCGGACGCCTTGGTACCGGCCGACATCACGCTTCACCTGCCTCGCGCTTGACGATCCGGCACTTCATCGGCAGCTTGTGGGCCGCACGAGTGAGGGCCTCACGCGCAATCTTCTCGTTGGGGTACGACAGCTCGAACATGACGCGTCCGGGCTTGACGTTGGCGATCCACCACTCCGGCGAACCCTTACCGGAACCCATGCGGGTCTCGGCAGGCTTCTTGGTGAGGGGACGGTCCGGGTAGATGTTGATCCAGACCTTGCCGCCACGCTTGATGTGGCGGGTCATGGCGATACGAGCCGCTTCGATCTGGCGGTTCGTGACGTAGGCCGGGGTCAGCGCCTGGATGCCGTACTCGCCGAACGCGACCTGCGTGCCACCCTTGGCCATACCACTGCGCTTCGGGTGGTGCTGCTTGCGGTGCTTGACCCTACGGGGGATCAGCATTTCGGTCAGGCCTCCGTTCCGGTGCTCTCAGCCGGAGCGGCGGCAGCGGGAGCCTCGGCCTTGGGGGCCTCGGCGCCGGCAGCCTGCTGCGGCTTACGACCGCGACCGCCACGCTCGCCACCACGGCCACCACGGGCCGGGCGGTCGGCGCCACCACGGGCCGGGCGGTTACCCGCACGGGCCGCAGCGTTCTCGGCGCGGACCTCGGCGATGTTCTTGACATCGCCCTTGTAGATCCAGACCTTCACGCCGATGCGGCCGAAGGTCGTCTTGGCCTCGAAGAAGCCGTAGTCCACGTTCGCGCGGAGCGTGTGCAGGGGCACACGGCCCTCGCGGTAGAACTCCGAGCGGGACATCTCGGCGCCACCGAGGCGGCCACCGCACTGGATCTTGATGCCCTTGGCGCCCGCCTTCATCGCCGACTGCATGCTCTTACGCATGGCACGGCGGAAGGAGACACGGGAGGAGAGCTGCTCGGCGACGGCCTGGGCCACGAGCTGAGCATCGGTCTCGGGGTTCTTGACCTCGAGGATGTTCAGCTGGACCTGCTTGCCCGTCAGCTTCTCCAGCTGACCGCGGATCTTGTCGGCCTCCGCACCACGGCGGCCGATGACGATGCCCGGACGCGCGGTGTGGATGTCGACGCGAACACGGTCACGGGTGCGCTCGATCTCCACCTTGGAGATACCCGCGCGCTCCATGCCCTGCGTCAGCATGCGACGGATGGCCACGTCTTCCTTGACGTAGTCCTTGTACAGCTTGTCGGCGTACCAACGCGACTTGAAGTCGGTCGTGACACCGAGCCGGAACCCGTGCGGGTTTACCTTCTGGCCCATTACCGGGTTCCTTCCTTGCTGCTGACGACCACGGTGATGTGGCTGGTCCGCTTGCGGATCCGGTAGGCACGGCCCTGGGCGCGCGGCCGGAACCGCTTCAGGGTCGGGCCCTCGTCGACGTAGGCCTCGGAAATGAAGAGGCTGTCGGCGTCGGTGTGGTCGTAGTTGTGCGCGGCGTTGGCGATGGCGCTGTCGAGCACCTTGCCGACCGGCACGGAGGCTGCCTGCGGAGCGAATCGCAGAACAGCCTGAGCCTCCGTGGCATCCATGCCACGGATAAGGTCCACCACGCGGCGGGCCTTCATGGGCGTAACGCGGATGTACCGCGCCTGGGCCCTGGCTTCCATGGTTGTCCCTCTCAGTTACTTACGTGTCTGAATGCGATCCGCTACTAGCGGCGCTTCGACTTCCGGTCGTCCTTGACGTGGCCGCGGAAGGTGCGGGTCGGCGAGAACTCGCCGAGCTTGTGGCCGACCATCGACTCGGTGACGAACACCGGGATGTGGGTCTTGCCGTTGTGCACCGCGATCGTGTGGCCGAGCATGGCCGGGACGATCATCGAGCGACGGGACCAGGTCTTGATGACGTTCTTGGTGCCGGCTTCGTTCTGGACATCCACCTTCTTGATCAGGTGGTCGTCTACGAAGGGCCCCTTCTTCAAGCTACGAGGCATCTCAACCCGTCCTTAGCGCTTCTTGTTCGTCTTGCGGCGGCGGACGATGTACTTGTTCGACGCCTTCTTGGGCGAACGAGTACGGCCTTCCTTCTTGCCCCACGGGGACACAGGGTGGCGACCACCGGAGGTCCGGCCCTCACCACCACCGTGCGGGTGGTCGACCGGGTTCATGACCACACCACGGACGGTCGGGCGAACGCCCAGCCACCGCTTACGGCCGGCCTTACCCCAGTTGATGTTGCTCTGCTCGGCGTTGCCGACCTCACCGACGGTGGCGCGGCAGCGCACGTCGACGAGACGGATCTCGCCGGACGGCATGCGGAGGTGGGCCATGGAGCCCTCCTTCGCAAGGAGCTGCACGGACGCACCGGCGGAGCGGGCGAACTTGGCACCGCCACCGGGACGGAGCTCGATCGCGTGGATCGTGGTACCGACCGGGATGTTGCGGAGCGCCAGGTTGTTGCCCGGCTTGATGTCGGCGCCCGGACCGTTCTCGACGCGGTCACCCTGCTGCAGGTTGCGCGGGGCGAGAATGTAGCGCTTCTCGCCGTCGGCGTAGTGCAGCAGCGCGATGCGCGCGGTGCGGTTGGGGTCGTACTCGATGTGCGCGACCTTCGCCGGCACGCCGTCCTTGTCGTGACGACGGAAGTCGATCACTCGGTAGGCGCGCTTGTGTCCGCCACCCTGGTGGCGAACGGTCACACGACCGGCGTTGTTACGGCCGCCCTTGCTGTGCAGCGGGCGGACCAGCGACTTCTCCGGCGTGGACCGCGTGACCTCGACGAAGTCGGCGACGCTGGCGCCACGACGGCCCGGCGTAGTCGGCTTGTACTTGCGGATTCCCATTTCTCAGTCCTCGTCCGATATCGGACGATCCAGACCGCCGTCAGGCGGTCGGACCGCCGAAGATGTCGATACGGTCGCCCTCGGCGAGGGTCACGATCGCGCGCTTGGTGGCGGCACGCTGACCGAAGCCGGTCTTCGTGCGCTTGCGCTTGCCCTGGCGGTTGATCGTGTTGACCCCGGTGACCTTGACGTCGAAGACCGCCTGGACGGCCTGCTTGATCTGGGTCTTGTTGGCGTTCGGGGCGACGATGAACGTGTACTTGCCCTCGTCGAGGAGCGCGTAGCTCTTCTCCGAGACGACCGGCTTGAGCAGCACGTCACGGGGGTCCGTGAAGGACTTGCTCAGCGGGGTCTCGACGGTGTTCTTGCCCTCGGTGGCGTGACGCTTCGCCTTGGCGACGCGCGCGGCCTTGGCGGCCTTGGCGGCCTTCGAGGCGATGCTCGGGTGGCGCGTAGCCATCAGGCTTCGCTCCCTTCGGTGTCATTGGCCTTCGGGCCGGACACGAAGGACTCGAAAGCGGCCTGGGTGAAGACCACGTCGTCCGAGACGAGAACGTCGTACGTGTTCAGCTGGCCCGGCTCCAGGATGTGGACCTGGGGCAGGTTGCGCGCGGAAAGCAGCGCGGCCTCGTCGGAGCGCTCGATGACCAGGAGCACGTTCTTGCGCTCGCTGACCTTGCCGAGGAAGCTCTTCGCGGCCTTGGTGGAGGGGGTCTCGCCCTCGACCACGCCGGTGATGACGTGGATGCGAGCGTTGCGGGCCCGGTCGGTGAGGGCGTGGCGCAGGGCCGCGGCCTTCATCTTCTTGGGGGTCCGCTGCGAGTAGTCACGCGGCGTGGGGCCGTGGACGACGCCACCGCCGGCGAACTGCGGCGCACGGGTCGAACCCTGGCGCGCGCGGCCGGTGCCCTTCTGGCGGTAAGGCTTGCGGCCACCACCGCGGACCTCGCCACGACGCTTGACCTTGTGCGTGCCCTGACGGGCCGCGGCCAGCTGCGCGACGACGACCTGGTGAAGCAGCGGAACGCTGATCTTCTCTACGCCGAAGATCTCGGCCGGGAGCTCGACGGTCCCGGCGTTGTCGCCGGACGGCGACAGAATGTCAATGGTGCTCATAGTCCTCAGGCCCCCTTGGCCGCGGTGCGGACCAGGACGAGGCCGCCGTTCGGACCAGGAACCGCGCCCTTGATGAGGAGCAGGCCCTTCTCCGCGTCAACGGCGTGAACGGTCAGGTTCTGGGTGGTCACCCGCTCGTTGCCCATGCGACCCGCCATGCGCATGCCCTTGAAGACACGACCGGGGGTGGCACAGCCACCGATGGAACCGGGCATGCGGTGCACACGGTGGGCACCGTGGGACGCCTTGCCACCCTTGAAGTTGTGGCGCTTCATGACACCCGCGAAGCCCTTGCCCTTGCTCTTCGCGGTGACGTCGACCTTGACGCCCGACTCGAAGACCTCGGCAGTGATCTCCTGGCCCAGCGTGTAGTCGCTGGCGTCGGAGGTGCGGAGCTCCACCAGGTGGCGGCGCGGGGTGACGTCGGCCTTGGCGAAGTGGCCCTTGAGGGGCTTGTTCACCTTGCGCGGGTCGATCTCGCCGAAGGCGATCTGGACCGACTCGTAGCCGTCGACGTCGTTGGTGCGGACCTGGGTGACGACGTTCGGGCCGGCCTTGACGACGGTGACCGGAACAACACGGTTGTTCTCGTCCCACACCTGCGTCATGCCGAGCTTCTCGCCCAGGATGCCCTTGATCTGCTTAGCCATTCTCAGATCACCGATCCCTAGAGCTTGATCTCGATGTCGACACCGGCCGGGAGGTCGAGTCGCATCAGGGAGTCAACGGTCTTGGGCGTCGGGTCGAGGATGTCGATCAGGCGCTTGTGCGTGCGCATCTCGAAGTGCTCGCGCGAGTCCTTGTACTTGTGCGGCGACTTGATGACGCAGTACACGTTCTTCTCAGTGGGCAGCGGCACCGGGCCCGCGACCGACGCACCAGTGCGGGTCACCGTCTCGACGATCTTCTTCGCCGAGGAGTCGATGACCTCGTGGTCGTAGGCCTTGAGCCGGATGCGGATCTTCTGTCCCGCCATGGCTACTCAGTAGTCCTGTCTTCTCTCACGCTCTGGAACCCGGCAGTTTCACACTGCCTTCTCTCCGACCCACGCGGTCGGGCGTGTCGCACTGCCGCTAACGAGAATGCCCATCGCTGGAACATCCCTTCAGGGAATGCACACGGCCCTGCCGGAACCGCGGGCCGAGGGCGGAAGGCCCACCGGGCGCCTGGTCGGTGCTGCGCCCACGCTTCCCGGAAGATTCCCGTACGTCCAACCCCAGGGGGTTGACGAGTACTGTGGGACTCGCTTCCGGTCCTCCCGGCGGGAGGCGCGCAGCATCAACACTCGACCGAGCAACTCCGACAGTCTGCCATATGGCGTACCCCTCTGGCCAATCGAGCCGAGTAGATTACCCCGAAAGTGACGCAGGTCAAACCCACCCGGGCGGGCGCCTGAGGGCAACGTCACAGGAACAGCGAAGAGGCCCGCACGACTTGCGTCGTGCGGGCCTCTCCGGGTCGTTCAAGGACCCTCAAGCAAGCGGTACTTACTTGACGATCTTGGTGACCTGGCCGGCGCCCACGGTGCGGCCACCCTCACGGATGGCGAACTTCAGGCCCTCCTCCATGGCGACGGGCTGGATGAGCGAAACGGTCATCTCAGTGTTGTCGCCCGGCATGACCATCTCGGTGCCCTCGGGGAGGGTCACGACGCCGGTCACGTCCGTGGTACGGAAGTAGAACTGCGGGCGGTAGTTGTTGAAGAACGGCGTGTGGCGGCCACCCTCGTCCTTGGACAGGATGTAGGCCTGGGCCTCGAACTCGGTGTGCGGGGTGACCGAACCGGGCTTGATGATGACCTGGCCGCGCTCGACGTCCTCGCGCTTGATGCCGCGGAGCAGCAGACCGACGTTCTCACCGGCCTGGCCCTCGTCGAGCAGCTTGCGGAACATCTCGATGCCGGTGACCGTGGTGGTGGTCTTCTCGGTCTTGATGCCGACGATGTCGACGGTCTCGTTGACCTTGAGGACACCACGCTCGATGCGGCCGGTGACGACGGTGCCACGACCGGTGATCGTGAAGACGTCCTCGATCGGCATCAGGAACGGCTTGTCGACGTCGCGCTCGGGCTGCGGGATGTTCTCGTCCACGGCCTTCATGAGCTCGAGGACGGTGTTGCCCCACTCCTTGTCGCCCTCGAGCGCCTTGAGCGCCGAGACCTTGACGACCGGCAGGTCGTCGCCCGGGAACTCGTACTCGGAGAGGAGCTCACGGACCTCGAGCTCGACGAGCTCCAGGATCTCCTCGTCGTCCACCATGTCGGCCTTGTTCAGGGCGACGACGATGTACGGAACGCCGACCTGGCGGGCCAGGAGCACGTGCTCCTTGGTCTGCGGCATCGGGCCGTCGGTGGCGGCGACCACGAGGATGGCGCCGTCCATCTGCGCGGCACCGGTGATCATGTTCTTGATGTAGTCCGCGTGACCGGGGCAGTCGACGTGGGCGTAGTGCCGCGTCTCGGTCTGGTACTCGACGTGCGCGATCGAGATCGTGATACCGCGCTGGCGCTCCTCGGGAGCCTTGTCGATCTGGTCGAAGGCCGAGGCCTCGTTCAGGTCCGGGTACGCGTCGTGCAGCACCTTGGTAATGGCGGCCGTGAGGGTCGTCTTACCGTGGTCGATGTGACCGATGGTGCCGATGTTGACGTGCGGCTTAGTCCGCTCGAACTTCGCCTTCGCCACTGGGTCCTCCTGTGGAGTGGTTCTGGTACGCCTTACTCATCGGCGCCAGGTGATCTTTGCTGGGATGCCGTCCGCCGGGATCTTTCCGTCTGGTCCGACCCCGGCGGTCGGTGTCAAGCCTAAAGCGTGTAAACGGGGTGCGTTACTCGCCCTTGGCCTTCGCGATGATCTCCTCGGCGACGTTCCGGGGAACCTCGGCGTAGGAGTCGAACTGCATCGAGTAGCTTGCGCGACCCGAGGTCTTGCTGCGGAGGTCTCCGACGTAGCCGAACATCTCCGAGAGGGGCACGAGGCCCTTCACGACGCGGGCACCGGCCCGCTCCTCCATGGCCTGGATCTGGCCACGGCGGGAGTTGATGTCGCCGATGACCTCACCCATGTAGTCCTCGGGCGTGGTGACCTCGACGGCCATCATCGGCTCGAGGAGCACGGGCGAAGCCTTGCGCGCGGCCTCCTTGAAGGCCTGCGAGCCGGCGATCTTGAAGGCGAGCTCGGAGGAGTCGACCTCGTGGTAGCCACCGTCGAGAAGAATGACGCGGACGCCCGTCATCTCGTAGCCGGCCAGGATGCCGAACTGCATGGCCTCCTGCGCACCCGCGTCCACCGAAGGGATGTACTCCTTCGGGATGCGGCCACCGGTGACCTTGTTCACGAACTCGTACGAGGTGTCGCCACCCTCGATCGGCTCGATCGCGATCTGCACCTTGGCGAACTGACCGGTACCACCGGTCTGCTTCTTGTGGGTGTAGTCGAGCCGCTCGACGGCCTTGCGGATCGTCTCGCGGTAAGCCACCTGCGGCTTGCCGACGTTCGCCTCGACCTTGAACTCACGGCGCATGCGGTCGACCAGCACCTCGAGGTGCAGCTCGCCCATACCGCCGATGATGGTCTGGCCGGTCTCCTCGTCCGAGTGGACCTGGAAGGAGGGGTCCTCCTCCGCGAGACGCTGGATGGCGACACCCAGCTTCTCCTGGTCACCCTTGGACTTGGGCTCGATGGCGACCTGGATGACCGGCGCCGGGAAGTCCATGGACTCCAGGATCACCGGGTTCTTGTCGTCGGACAGCGTCTCACCGGTGGTGGTCTGCTTCAGGCCCATGACGGCGACGATGTCGCCGGCGCCCACCGACTCGATCTCCTCACGCTTGTTGGCGTGCATGCGGTAGATCTTGCCGATGCGCTCCTTCTTGCCCTTGACGGAGTTCAGCACCGAGGTGCCGGACTCCAGGCGGCCCGAGTAGACCCGGACGAAGGTGAGCTTGCCGAGGTGCGGGTCGCTCATGATCTTGAACGCGAGCGCGGAGAGGGGCTCCTCGTCCGACGGCTTGCGCTTGACGACGAGCTCGGCGTCCTTGACGTCGTGGCCCTCGA
The DNA here is from genome assembly GCF_040645115.1 of Streptomyces sp. NPDC046860. NCBI lineage: Bacteria > Bacillati > Actinomycetota > Actinomycetes > Kitasatosporales > Streptomycetaceae > Streptomyces > Streptomyces sp. NPDC046860. Next base: position 208,501 of record NZ_JBEYXQ010000010.1, read on the forward strand.
TGGCCTCGACGTCGAGCGGGGTCGGCAGGTAGCGCACGACCGCGTCGAGCAGGGGCTGGACGCCCTTGTTCTTGAACGCGGTGCCACAGAACACCGGGGTGACCGTGACGCCCTCGGACTTGCCGGACGCGATCGTGATCCGGCGGATCGCCGCGTAGAGCTGCTCCTCGGTGGGCTCCTGGCCCTCCAGGAAGAGCTCCATGATCTCGTCGTCGTGCTCCGCGACGGTCTCGACCAGCTTGCCGCGGTACTCCTCGGCAGCCTCGAGGTGCGAGGCCGGGATGTCGACGGTGTCGTACATCTCGCCCTTGGCGGCCTCGGCGGACCACACGAGCGCCTTCATGCGGACGAGGTCCACAACGCCCTGGAAGTCCATCTCGGCACCGATCGGGAGCTGCATGACGATCGGGACCGCGCCGAGGCGGTCCTTGATCATGTCCACGCAGCGGTGGAACTCGGCGCCGGTACGGTCCAGCTTGTTGACGAAGCAGATGCGGGGCACGCCGTAACGGTCGGCCTGACGCCACACCGTCTCGGACTGCGGCTCGACACCGGCGACACCGTCGAACACCGTCACGGCACCGTCGAGCACGCGGAGCGAACGCTCCACCTCGACGGTGAAGTCGACGTGACCCGGGGTGTCGATGATGTTGATGGTGTAGTCACTGCCCTCGAGAGGCCAGTGGCAGGTCGTCGCAGCAGACGTGATCGTGATGCCACGCTCCTGCTCCTGCTCCATCCAGTCCATCGTGGCGGCGCCGTCGTGGACCTCACCGATCTTGTACGACACACCGGTGTAGAACAGGATCCGCTCGGTGGTGGTCGTCTTGCCCGCGTCGATGTGGGCCATGATCCCGATGTTGCGGACCTTGGCCAGGTCAAGTGAAGTGGTAGCCATAAGGCTTCAGTCTTCTCTCGGTCTCGATGTGGGTAGCGACTACCAGCGGTAGTGCGCGAAGGCCTTGTTGGACTCGGCCATCTTGTGCGTGTCCTCGCGCTTCTTGACGGCCGCACCGAGGCCGTTCGAAGCGTCGAGAAGCTCGTTGAGCAGACGCTCGGTCATCGTCTTCTCGCGACGGGCGCGGGAGTAACCGACGAGCCAGCGCAGCGCGAGCGTGTTGGCGCGACCGGGCTTGACCTCGATCGGCACCTGGTACGTCGCACCGCCGACGCGGCGGGACTTGACCTCGAGGGTCGGCTTGATGTTCTCGAGCGCGCGCTTCAGCGTGATGATCGGGTCGTTGCCCGTCTTCTCACGCAGACCCTCCATGGCGCCGTAGACGATGCGCTCGGCGGTGGAGCGCTTGCCGTTCAGCAGCACCTTGTTGATGAGGGAGGTCACCAGAGGAGAACCGTAGACCGGGTCGATGATGACCGGGCGCTTCGGGGCGGGGCCCTTACGAGGCATTCTTACTTCTCCTTCTTGGCGCCGTAGCGGCTGCGGGCCTGCTTGCGGTTCTTGACACCCTGGGTGTCGAGCGAACCGCGGATGATCTTGTAGCGAACACCCGGCAGGTCCTTCACACGGCCGCCGCGCACGAGCACGATGGAGTGCTCCTGCAGGTTGTGTCCCTCACCCGGAATGTAGGCCGTGACCTCGATGCCGCTGGTCAGACGCACACGCGCGACCTTACGCAGGGCCGAGTTCGGCTTCTTCGGGGTGGTCGTGAACACACGCGTGCAGACGCCGCGACGCTGGGGCGAACCCTCGAGTGCGGGCGTCTTGTTCTTCTCGACCTTGTCCTGCCGGCCCTTCCGGACCAGCTGCTGGATCGTAGGCACTACTTCTCCGGTTTCTGTGTGCCGAATGGTGAAGCTAACCTGGAACGTCACCGACCCACGCGGTCGGGTGTGTCGAACCCGCGGACTCCCGCCGCAAAGGGAAGGGCGCGGATTTCGGTGGCCGCTGACGACTCGCCGTGCGGTGAGAAGCACACACGGGAGCCAGGGCACACCCCAGGCACAAGGTCTGAGCGTACCTACCGCACGGACTTCGGTCAAAACAAATGCGAGGCGGCCACCCGTGAGGGACAGGGCATGTCAAGTCCCAACGCCGTCAACGATCTTCGATTTCACGTAGCGCACACACCCGGCCACGCCCCCGTCATCGGTCCAGCACGCCCACCGCGATCAGCAGCAGCCACAGCAGCGCCCAGCCTCCGACGGACAGCCAGCCCAGAACGAGGCCGGTCAGGGCCAGTCCGTCGCCGTCCTCGCCGGTGCGGCGGATCTCCGCGCGCGCGGTGTGCCCCAGCACCACCGCCGGGATACCGGTGAGCCCGGCCGTCAGCAGACACAGCAGCCCGCACACCGCGGACCCCACCGCCTTGCCGTTGGCCGCCGGCCGCGGTGTGGGCCAGAACACCTGCGGCACGGGCGTCACGGGCGCCGGATGCGGCGCCGGCCCCTGCGGCAGGTCGGCCACCACCAGCGCCAACTCACCGACCGAACGGGCCGCGAACACCCGGCCCACCCGCCGGTCGAACTCGTCCTTCTCCAGCCGCCCTTCGGCGAACCCGGCGCGCAGCACGTCCACGGCCCGCTCCCGGTCGGCGTGCGAGGCCAGCATGAACGAGGCGGCGCCGGCCTGCCCCTGGGGCACCCCGGGCCAGGGCGGGGGCATCGCGGGCCGGAACGGGCCGGGGAAGGGCGCCAGGGGCCATCCCTGCGGGTGCGACGGCGCCGGTGGAGTACCGGACGCCGCCGGGTCGTTGTTGTCCGGCCACGACGGCTGCCACGACGGATGCGACACGGAGCACCTCCCGAACCCCCGACCGGGGTTCTTCCATGATGCGCCCAAATGTCCGCCGGGCGGGCGGAAAACGCCGAAGGGCGGCATGCCCGGGGGGATGCCGCCCTTCGGTTCAAGAGCCTTTCGGCTGCTCGCCTACTGGTTGTACGGACCGTAGTCGTAGTCCTCCAGCGGAACGGCCTGGCCGGAGCCCGCGCCGAACGGCGAGTAGTCGATGTCGTCGTAGCCGACGGCCGAGTACATCGCGGCCTTGGCCTCCTCGGTCGGCTCGACCCGGATGTTGCGGTAGCGGGACAGACCCGTACCGGCCGGGATGAGCTTACCGATGATGACGTTCTCCTTGAGGCCGATCAGGGAGTCGGACTTGGCGTTGATCGCCGCGTCCGTCAGGACCCTGGTCGTCTCCTGGAAGGAGGCCGCGGACAGCCACGACTCGGTCGCCAGCGACGCCTTGGTGATACCCATGAGCTGCGGGCGGCCGGAGGCCGGGTGCCCGTTCTCCTGGACCACACGACGGTTCTCGGTCTCGAACTTCGAGCGCTCGACCAGCTCGCCGGGCAGCAGCTCGGCGTCGCCGGACTCGATGATCGTCACGCGGCGGAGCATCTGCCGGATGATGATCTCGATGTGCTTGTCGTGGATCGACACACCCTGCGAGTTGTAGACCTTCTGGACCTCGCCGACCAGGTGGACCTGGACGGCACGCTGACCCAGGATGCGCAGCACGTCGTGCGGGTTGGTGGCACCCACGGTGAGCTGCTGGCCCACCTCGACGTGCTCGCCCTCGCGGACCAGGACCTTGGCGCGCTTGGAGATCGGGAACGCCGTCTCGTCGCTGCCGTCGTCCGGGGTGACCACGAGCTTCTTGGTCTTCTCGGTCTCCTCGATCCGCACGCGGCCGGAGGCCTCGGAGATCGGGGCGACACCCTTCGGGGTACGGGCCTCGAAGAGCTCGACCACACGGGGCAGACCCTGGGTGATGTCGTCACCGGCCACACCACCGGTGTGGAAGGTACGCATCGTCAGCTGGGTACCGGGCTCACCGATGGACTGGGCGGCGATGATGCCGACCGCCTCACCGATGTCGACCAGCTTGCCGGTGGCCAGCGAACGGCCGTAGCACATCGCGCAGGTGCCGACGGCGGACTCGCAGGTCAGGACCGAGCGGGTCTTGACCTCCTCGACGCCGTACTTGACCAGCTCGTCGATGAGCACGTCGCCCAGGTCGGTGCCGGCCGGGGCCAGCACCTTGCCGTCGACGACGATGTCCTCGGCGAGGCAGCGCGCGTACACGGACGTCTCGACGTTGTCCGCCTTGCGCAGCACACCGTCGGCGCCGCGCTCGGCGATCGACAGCTTGAGGCCGCGCTCGGTGCCGCAGTCCTCCTCGCGGATGATGACGTCCTGCGAGACGTCCACCAGACGACGGGTGAGGTAACCCGAGTCGGCGGTACGCAGGGCGGTGTCCGCCAGACCCTTACGGGCACCGTGCGTGGAGATGAAGTACTCCAGCACGGACAGGCCCTCACGGAAGGACGCCTTGATCGGACGCGGGATGGTCTCGTTCTTGGCGTTCGACACCAGACCACGCATACCGGCGATCTGCCGCATCTGCATCATGTTTCCTCGGGCACCCGAGTCAACCATCATGAAGATGGGGTTCGTCTTGGGGAAGTTCGCGTTCATCGCCTCGGCGACCTCGTTGGTCGCCTTGGTCCAGATCGCGATGAGCTCCTGAGTGCGCTCTTCCTTGGTGATCAGACCGCGCTCGTACTGCTTCTGGACCTTCTCGTCCTGCGCCTCGTAGCCCTTGACGATCTCCTTCTTCGCCTCGGGAACGACGACGTCGGAGATGGCCACGGTGACACCGGAACGGGTCGCCCAGTAGAAGCCCGCCGCCTTCAGGTTGTCGAGCGTCGCCGCCACGATGACCTTGGGGTAGCGCTCGGCCAGGTCGTTGACGATCTCGGAGAGCTGCTTCTTGCCCACCGAGTAGTCGACGAACGGGTAGTCCTCGGGCAGCAGCTCGTTGAAGAGCGCGCGGCCCAGGGTGGTGCGCAGGCGGAACGAGTCCCCCTGCTGCCACTCGGGCTCGCCCTCCTCGCGCGCCGGCGGCGTCCAGCCACGCGGCGGGATGGTGCCCACCGGGAAGCGGATGTCGATCGGCGACTGCAGGGCCAGCTCGCCGGCGTCGAACGCCATGGTCGCCTCGGCCGTGGAGCCGAACGCGCGGCCCTCGCCCTTGGTGTCACGGAGTTCACCGTCGGTGGTGAGGAAGAACAGACCGAGGACCATGTCCTGGGTCGGCATCGTCACCGGACGGCCGTCGGCGGGCTTGAGGATGTTGTTCGAGGACAGCATCAGGATGCGGGCCTCGGCCTGCGCCTCCGCGGAGAGCGGCAGGTGCACGGCCATCTGGTCACCGTCGAAGTCCGCGTTGAACGCGGTGCAGACGAGCGGGTGGATCTGGATGGCCTTGCCCTCGACCAGCTGCGGCTCGAAGGCCTGGATGCCGAGGCGGTGCAGGGTGGGAGCACGGTTCAGCAGAACCGGGTGCTCGGCGATGACCTCTTCGAGGACGTCGTACACGACCGTGCGGCCGCGCTCCACCATGCGCTTGGCGCTCTTGATGTTCTGCGCGTGGTTCAGGTCGACCAGGCGCTTCATCACGAACGGCTTGAAGAGCTCCAGCGCCATGGCCTTGGGCAGACCGCACTGGTGCAGCTTCAGCTGCGGGCCGACGACGATGACGGAACGCGCCGAGTAGTCGACTCGCTTGCCGAGCAGGTTCTGACGGAAACGACCCTGCTTGCCCTTGAGCATGTCGCTCAGGGACTTCAGCGGGCGGTTGCCGGGACCGGTGACCGGGCGACCGCGACGACCGTTGTCGAAGAGGGCGTCCACGGCCTCCTGGAGCATGCGCTTCTCGTTGTTCACGATGATCTCGGGCGCGCCGAGGTCGAGAAGCCGCTTCAGGCGGTTGTTGCGGTTGATGACACGGCGGTACAGGTCGTTCAGGTCGGAGGTCGCGAAGCGGCCACCGTCCAGCTGCACCATCGGACGCAGGTCCGGCGGGATGACCGGCACGCAGTCGAGCACCATGCCCTTGGGGCTGTTGCTGGTCTGCAGGAACGCGGAGACGACCTTGAGGCGCTTGAGCGCACGGGTCTTCTTCTGGCCCTTGCCGGTGCGGATGATCTCGCGGAGGCGCTCGGCCTCCTCCTCCAGGTCGAAGGACTCCAGGCGCTTCTGCAGCGCCGCGGCACCCATCGAACCGTCGAAGTACGTGCCGAAGCGGTCACGCAGCTCGCGGTAGAGCAGCTCGTCGCCCTCGAGGTCCTGGACCTTGAGGTTCTTGAAGCGGTTCCACACCTCGTCGAGGCGGTCGATCTCGCGCTGCGCGCGGTCACGGAGCTGCTTCATCTCGCGCTCGGCGCCCTCGCGCACCTTGCGGCGCACGTCGGCCTTGGCACCCTCGGCCTCGAGCTCGGCCAGGTCGGTCTCGAGCTTCTTGGCGCGGGCCTCCAGGTCGGAGTCGCGGCGGTTCTCGATCTGCTGGCGCTCGACGGAGACGTGGGCCTCCAGCGACGGCAGGTCGCGCTGACGGCGCTCCTCGTCGACGTACGTGATCATGTACGCCGCGAAGTAGATGACCTTCTCGAGGTCCTTCGGGGCGAGGTCGAGCAGGTAGCCCAGCCGCGACGGAACGCCCTTGAAGTACCAGATGTGGGTGACGGGGGCGGCGAGCTCGATGTGGCCCATCCGCTCACGGCGCACCTTGGCGCGCGTGACCTCGACGCCACAGCGCTCACAGATGATGCCCTTGAAGCGGACGCGCTTGTACTTGCCGCAGTAGCACTCCCAGTCCCGGGTCGGACCGAAGATCTTCTCGCAGAAGAGTCCGTCCTTCTCGGGCTTGAGGGTGCGGTAGTTGATCGTCTCGGGCTTCTTGACCTCGCCGTGGCTCCACTGGCGGATGTCGTCCGCGGTGGCCAGGCCGATCCGGAGCTCGTCGAAGAAGTTGACGTCGAGCACTATGCGTCAATCCCTCTCAGTGTCGTAAGTCTGTGGTCTGAAACGGGGGCCTGGGGGTCGGCGGGGTCCTCGGTGAGAGGACCCCGCCGGACTCCCGTCAGACCTCTTCGACGCTGCTCGGCTCGCGCCGGGACAGGTCGATGCCGAGCTCCTCCGCAGCGCGGAAGACGTCCTCGTCGGTGTCGCGCATCTCGATGGACATGCCGTCCGAGGACAGCACCTCCACGTTGAGGCAGAGCGACTGCATCTCCTTGATGAGCACCTTGAAGGACTCGGGGATGCCGGGCTCGGGGATGTTCTCGCCCTTGACGATGGCCTCGTAGACCTTCACGCGGCCGGTCACGTCGTCGGACTTGATGGTCAGCAGCTCCTGGAGGGCGTACGCGGCGCCATAAGCCTCCAGCGCCCACACCTCCATCTCACCGAAGCGCTGGCCACCGAACTGGGCCTTACCACCCAGCGGCTGCTGGGTGATCATCGAGTACGGACCGGTCGAACGGGCGTGCAGCTTGTCGTCGACCAGGTGGTGGAGCTTGAGGATGTACATGTACCCGATGGAGATCGGGTCCGGGAACGGCTCACCGGAGCGGCCGTCGAACAGCCGGGCCTTGCCGGTCGGCTGCACCATCCGCTCACCGTCGCGGTTCGGGATGGTGTGCTGCAGCAGACCCGCCAGCTCGTCCTCGCGCGCGCCGTCGAACACCGGGGTGGCGACGTTGGTGCCGGGGTCGACCTGGTCGGCGCCGATGACCTGCAGGCGCTCGGCCCAGTCCTCCGCGAGGCCGGAGACGTCCCAGCCGCGGCTGGCGAGCCAGCCGAGGTGGATCTCCAGGACCTGTCCCGGGTTCATTCGGGACGGGACACCCAGCGGGTTCAGGATGATGTCGACCGGGGTGCCGTCCTCCAGGAACGGCATGTCCTCGATCGGCAGGATCTTGGAGATGACACCCTTGTTGCCGTGACGGCCGGCGAGCTTGTCACCGTCGGTGATCTTGCGCTTCTGGGCGACGTAGACGCGGACCAGCTGGTTCACGCCCGGGGGCAGCTCGTCGCCCTCCTCGCGGTCGAAGACGCGGACACCGATGATCTTGCCGGTCTCGCCGTGCGGCACCTTCAGGGAGGTGTCGCGGACCTCGCGGGCCTTCTCACCGAAGATCGCGCGGAGCAGACGCTCCTCCGGCGTCAGCTCGGTCTCACCCTTGGGCGTGACCTTGCCGACGAGGATGTCGCCCGCGGTGACCTCGGCGCCGATGCGGATGATGCCGCGCTCGTCGAGGTCGGCGAGGACCTCCTCGGAGACGTTCGGGATGTCCCGGGTGATCTCCTCGGGGCCGAGCTTGGTGTCACGGGCGTCGACCTCGTGCTCCTCGATGTGGATCGAGGAGAGGACGTCGTCCTGCACGAGGCGCTGCGACAGGATGATCGCGTCCTCGTAGTTGTGACCCTCCCACGGCATGAACGCCACGAGCAGGTTCTTGCCCAGGGCCATCTCGCCGTTCTCGGTGGCCGGACCGTCGGCCAGGACCTGGCCCTCGATGATCCGGTCGCCCTCGTTGACGATGACCTTCTGGTTGACCGAGGTGCCCTGGTTGGAGCGCGAGAACTTGTGCAGGCGGTACGTGATGTACGTGCCGTCGTCGTTGGCGGTGGTGACGTAGTCCGCGGAGACCTCCTGGACCACACCCGCCTTCTCGGCCTTGACCACGTCGCCGGCGTCGACGGCGGAGCGGTACTCCATGCCGGTGCCGACGAGCGGGGCCTCGCTCTTGATGAGCGGCACGGCCTGGCGCATCATGTTCGCGCCCATGAGGGCACGGTTGGCGTCGTCGTGCTCCAGGAACGGGATCATCGCGGTGGCGACGGACACCATCTGGCGCGGGGAGACGTCCATGTAGTCGACGTCGTCACCGGGGACGTAGTCGACCTCGCCGCCACGACGGCGGACCAGGACGCGGGCCTCCTCGAACCGCATGTCGTCGTTGAGCGTGGCGTTGGCCTGCGCGATGACGAAGCGGTCCTCCTCGTCGGCGGTCAGGTAGTCCACCTCGTCGGTGACCTGGCCGTCGACGACCTTGCGGTACGGGGTCTCGACGAAACCGAACGCGTTGACCCGGCCGTAGGAGGCGAGCGAGCCGATCAGACCGATGTTCGGGCCTTCGGGCGTCTCGATCGGGCACATGCGGCCGTAGTGCGAGGGGTGCACGTCGCGGACCTCGAAGCCGGCCCGCTCACGGGAGAGACCACCCGGACCAAGAGCCGACAGACGGCGCTTGTGGGTGAGACCCGACAGCGGGTTGTTCTGGTCCATGAACTGCGACAGCTGGCTGGTGCCGAAGAACTCCTTGATGGAGGCGACGACCGGCCGGATGTTGATCAGGGTCTGCGGCGTGATCGCCTCGACGTCCTGGGTGGTCATGCGCTCGCGCACGACACGCTCCATACGGGCGAGACCCGTACGGACCTGGTTCTGGATCAGCTCGCCGACGCTGCGCAGACGACGGTTGCCGAAGTGGTCGATGTCGTCGGTCTCGACGACGATCGACTGGCCGCTGTCACCGACGGTCTCGGTCTCACCGGCGTGCAGCTTGACCAGGTACTTGATCGTCGAGATGACGTCCTCGGTGGTCAGCACACCCGCGTTGAGCGGGGCGTCGGCACCGAGCTTCTTGTTGACCTTGTAACGGCCGACCTTGGCGAGGTCGTAGCGCTTCGGGTTGAAGTACAGGTTCTCCAGCAGCGTCTGCGCGGCCTCACGCGTGGGCGGCTCGCCCGGACGCAGCTTGCGGTAGATGTCGAGCAGCGCGTCGTCCTGGCCCTGGGTGTGGTCCTTCTCCAGGGTGGCGCGCATGGACTCGTACTCGCCGAACTCCTCGAGGATCTGCTCGGTGGTCCAGCCGAGCGCCTTGAGCAGAACGGTGACCGACTGCTTGCGCTTGCGGTCGATGCGGACACCGACCATGTCGCGCTTGTCGATCTCCATCTCCAGCCAGGCACCCCGGGACGGGATGATCTTGGCGGAGAAGATGTCCTTGTCGGACGTCTTGTCGATGGAGGAGTCGAAGTAGACACCCGGCGAGCGGACGAGCTGCGACACCACGACACGCTCGGTGCCGTTGATGACGAAGGTGCCCTTGTTGGTCATGAGCGGGAAGTCGCCCATGAAGACCGTCTGGGACTTGATCTCGCCGGTCTCGTTGTTGGTGAACTCGGCGGTGACGAAGAGCGGCGCGGCGTACGTGAAGTCGCGGTCCTTGCACTCGTCGATGGAGTTCTTCGGCGGCTCGAAGCGGTGGTCGCGGAAGGTCAGCGACATCGACCCGGAGAAGTCCTCGATCGGGGAGATCTCCTCGAAGATCTCCTCCAGACCGGACTTGGTGGGAACGTCCTGACCGTTCTCGAGAGCCTTCTCGACGCGAGCCTTCCAGGCGTCGTTGCCGAGCAGCCAGTCGAAGCTCTCGGTCTGGAGCGCAAGAAGGTTCGGAACCTCGAGGGGCTCCTTGATCTTTGCAAAGGAGATGCGCAGCGGGGCGGTGCTGGCGCCGTTGTTCGTATTCGCGGTCGAGGCAGTGCGCGAGGCGGCCAAGAGGGGGTCCTTCCGAGGGCTCGGACTCACTACGCGCGTACCGGTCCCTCTCTCAGGCTCACGACGGGAAACCCCAGGTCAGGGAAGTTCGGCGTCGGTGCTCGAGTGAGGGCAGACCCCTGGTGACGGGCAGGGGACAGCTAACAGGCAGCGCAAAGGGTCAGTGTAGCCACTTGGCACACTGATGTCCAGTCCCGGTTTCGGAGACCCTCGTTTTTCTCAACGCCCTCGTGTTCGACGCCCTCGGCCCGCTGCCCTCGACGCAGGATGATCCTGCCCTCTTCGCCGTCGATCCATGCCTCGAATCCGGATCGTTGTGACGACGCGTCCTGAGAATTGCGCGCTGCGTGCGGTTCGTCAAGGCCCCCCAGCCGGAACGGGGCCTTCCGGAGACACGACGAAGATCACCATACCCCTCGCCACGACGAGTGCAAGGCAACCCCGGTCGTCCCCCGGATACGCCGAAGAGCGACCACCCGGATGGATGATCGCTCTTCGGTGCGTTCGCGTTACAGCCTCTTCAGGCCGCGGTCACGCGGGTGAGGTTCGCGGGAACCCCGTGAGGTGTTACTTGACCTCGACGGAGGCGCCGGCGGCCTTGAGGGACTCGGCAGCCTTCTCCGCGGCCTCCTTGGTGACCTTCTCGAGGACCGGCTTCGGGGTGCCGTCGACGAGGTCCTTGGCCTCCTTCAGACCCAGGGAGGTCAGCTCGCGCACGACCTTGATGACCTGGATCTTCTTCTCGCCGGCGCCGGTGAGGACGACGTCGAACTCGTCCTGCTCCTCGGCAGCCTCGGCCGGGGCGCCGGGGGCGGCCGGGCCGGCCACGGCGACCGCGGCGGCGGCGGTGACGTCGAACTTCTCCTCGAAGGCCTTCACGAACTCGGAGAGCTCGATGAGGGTCATCTCCTCGAACTGGGCAAGCAGCTCGTCCTGGGTGAGCTTCGCCATGATGGCGGTCCTTCCACTAATTCGGCAGGTGCCGGATGTACTGGGTGAGGCGGGCGTACTTAGGGCCCGCTGCGACCCTCGCCGCGTCAGGCGGCCAGGATCAGAAAGCGAGCCGAATTACTCGGCACCGCCCTGCTCGGCCTGCTTGGCACGGAGCGCGTCCACGGTGCGGACGAGCTTCGAGGGCAGCGCCTGGAAGAGCTGAGCAGCCTGAGACTGCTTGCCCTTGAAGGCACCGGCCAGCTTGCTGAGCAGAACCTCGCGGGACTCGAGGTCCGCAAGCTTCTTGATCTCATCGGCGGACAGCGCCTTGCCGTCAAGGACACCGCCCTTGATGATGAGATTCGGGTTGTCCTTGGCGAAGTCACGGAGACCCTTCGCCGACTCCACCGGGTCACCGGTGACGAAGGCGACAGCCGTCGGACCAGCGAAGAGCTGGTCGTCCAGCGTGATCCCGGCCTCGTTGGCCGCAATCTTGGTCAGCGTGTTCTTCACCACGGCGTACTTGGCGTTCTCACCGAGCGACCGGCGCAGGGTCTTGATCTGCGCCACGGTGAGACCGCGGTACTCGGTCAGCACGGCAGCGTTGGAGTTGCGGAACTGCTCCGTCAACTCGGCCACTGCGGCAGCCTTGTCGGGCCTCGCCATAGAGTCTCGGCCTCCTTCCGGGTGATTCTGACCGCGCGGACCCCGAAGGAGGAGACTGGGAAAAACAAACGCCCCGGCGCAGGCGCTCGGGGCGGACTCGACCGGGCGCTTACGCGTGGACGCGTCTGCTCCGGGAGTTCTTCCACTGACACCTGCGCGGGTCGCCCACTTTGCAGTGAGTCCTTCGGCCACCACACCCTCAGGTGAGCGTGCGGCAACGACCAGCGGTCTTTGGCTTCTCGAGGAGAGTACGGGACTCGGGCACCGCCGGGCAAATCCGCTGGTTCAGCGGGCGCCGGCAAGGCTCCCGGACCGGGCCAGCTTCGTGAAGTCCTGGGTGTCGGAGGCCGGGGGCGCCTCGGCGGTGACGCGGACGCCGTACTCACGGTAGTAGGCGGTGGAGACCAGGCTGCCCTGGGCGGTGTCGGCCCGCTCCACCTTCTTGACCAGCAGGTTCCGCTGGTCGATCCACAGGTCCACGGTCTCCGTGGTGACCCCGGCCTGGTCGAGCTGGCGCTTGAGGCCGGCCAGTTCGCGGGCGCTCAGACCGCTCTCCCGGCCCGCCAGGTCGGCGACGCGGACCCGGCCCCGGTAGTGCGTGGCAGACGTCCCCTGGACCCGCTCGGCACCGACCCTGCGCACGTCCCCGGAGGCCAGCAGCATCTTCACCGACTGGTTGGGCGTGGTGTTGCGCATCTGGTCCTTCAGATACATCCCGAGTCCGTCGCCGCCGCGCGCCAGGTCGGCGTAGCCGTACCTGATCCAGTGCCGGCCGCCGGCCCGCCGGGCGAAGGTGTCGCTCATGCGGGCGTAGTAGGCGTCCGGGAGATAGCGGGCCCGCAGGGACGAGGTGCCGGCCTCGCGCATGGCGGCCGCGAGGGCGCCGCCCGTGTAGCGGATGGTGAGGTGGCCGGTGACGCCGTCGCCCCAGCGCAGGGCGCCGTCGGAGGACAGCGAGAGGGCCTTGCCGTAGCTGAGCGTGGAGCGCACGCGGACCGACTCGGCGCGGTCGGTGGACCGCTCGGCGGAGCGCAGGGCGGCCAACGGGCGGCTCGGGGCGTCCTCCCGGTCGTCGCCGCAGGAGGCCAGCGGGCCGAGCGCGGCCAGTACCAGCGCCGCGGTCCCCGCCCGGCGGACGGTCGTGCTCCTCATCCGGTCCCCCACCCCCTCGTAAGCACCTGCCCGCACCGTAACCCAGGGCACGGGCGGGCCGGGAGGGAAAGGAAAAGGGGAGGACCCCGCACCCTCGAAGGGTGCGGGGTCCTCCTCACACGCGCGCGTCGCGGACGCGGCTACCGGTGAGCGAAGGCTCAGACGGCGGCCGGGTCCTCCTCGACGAGGAGGTTGCGGGTGCGGTTCTGGTCCACCAGGATGCCGGGGCCCATCGTGGTGCTGATGGCGGCCTTCTTGATGTAGCGACCCTTGGCGGCGGACGGCTTCAGACGGAGGATCTCCTCCAGCGCGGCGCCGTAGTTCTCCACCAGCTTGGCGTCGTCGAACGACGTCTTGCCGATGATGAAGTGCAGGTTCGAGTGCTTGTCGACGCGGAACTCGATCTTGCCGCCCTTGATCTCGGTCACGGCCTTGGCCACGTCCGGGGTCACGGTGCCGGTCTTCGGGTTCGGCATCAGACCACGCGGGCCGAGGACGCGGCCGAGGCGGCCGACCTTGCCCATGAGGTCCGGGGTGGCGACGACGGCGTCGAAGTCCAGACGGCCCTTCGCCACCTCGTCGATCAGCTCGTCGGAGCCGACGATGTCGGCGCCCGCGGCACGCGCGGCCTCGGCACGGTCGCCGGTCGCGAAGACCAGGACCCGGGCGGTCTTACCGGTGCCGTGCGGAAGGTTCACGGTGCCACGGACCATCTGGTCGGCCTTGCGCGGGTCGACACCCAGGCGGAAGGCGACCTCGACGGTGCCGTCGAACTTGGTCGTGGAGGTCTCCTTGGCGAGACGGACGGCCTCGAGCGGGGCGTACAGCTTCTCCCGGTCGATCTTGGCGTCCGCAGCGCGGAGAGCCTTGCTGCGCTTGCTCACAACTGCTCCTGAGGGGTTCTGAAAAGGAGGCGTGGTACGGGCCGAGCAGGCCCTGCCACGTGCGACCGGCTACGGCCGCATGACTACGGGGTGGGTGATCAGCCCTCGACCGTGATGCCCATGGAACGGGCGGTGCCGGCGATGATCTTCGACGCGGCGTCCAGGTCGTTGGCGTTCAGGTCGGGCATCTTGGTCGTGGCGATCTCGCGGACCTGCGCCTCGGTGATCTTGGCGACCTTGGTCTTGTGCGGCTCGCCGGAGCCCTTCTCCACGCCCGCGGCCTTGAGGATCATCTTCGCGGCCGGCGGAGTCTTGGTCACGAAGGTGAAGGAACGGTCCTCGTAGACCGTGATCTCCACCGGGATGACCCAGCCACGCTGCGACTCGGTCGCGGCGTTGTAGGCCTTGCAGAACTCCATGATGTTGACGCCGTGCTGACCGAGCGCGGGGCCGACCGGCGGGGCCGGGTTCGCCGCACCGGCGTTGATCTGGAGCTTGATGAGCCCCGTGACCTTCTTCTTCTTGGGAGGCATTGCTCTCCGGGTCCTTTCGATTCGGGTCCTGCCCGCCCCCGGTGAACCACCCGGACGCAGGCATACCGCACAACGATAGCGGGTATAGATGCGCGGCTGAAAACCGAGCAGGTCAGACCCGCTGTGACAGCCGGTCTGACCTGCTTCGGAAGCGATGTGCCCAGAGGAGAACTAGTTCTTCTGGATCTGGTCGAAGCTCAGCTCGACCGGGGTCTCGCGGCCGAAGATCTCGACGAGGCCCTTGACCTTCTTCGAGTCGGCGTTGATCTCGTTGATCGTGGCCTGGAGGGTGGCGAAGGGGCCGTCGGTGACGGTGACCGAGTCGCCGACCTCGAAGTCCAGGACCTCGACGGTGACCTTGCGCTGCGGGGCGGGCTTGCCCTCGGCCTCGGCGGCCTCGCGGGCGGCCTTCTCCTCGGCCTCCGGGGCGAGCATCTTGACGATCTCGTCCAGGGTCAGCGGGTACGGGTCGTAGGCGTTGCCCACGAAGCCGGTGACGCCGGGGGTGTTGCGGACGACGCCCCAGGACTCGTTCGTCAGGTCCATGCGGACCAGGACGTAACCCGGCAGCTTGTTCTGCTTGATCGTCTTGCGGTCGCCGTTCTTGATCTGGACGACCTCTTCCTGCGGCACCTCGGCCTGGAAGATGTAGTCCTCGACGTTCAGCGAGACGGCGCGCTGCTCGAGGTTCGTCTTCACGCGGTTCTCGTAACCCGCGTAGGTGTGGATGACGTACCACTCGCCGGGGAGCGTGCGCAGCTCCTCGCGGAGCGCGGCGATCGGGTCGACCGGCTCGGCGGGCTCTTCCTCGACGGCCTCGACGGTTTCCTCGGCCTCGACGACGTCGTCGCCGGCCTCGTCCGTCTCGTCCGTGTCGACGACGTCCGCGTCGACCTCGGCGGCAGCCTCGAACTCGTCCTGCTCGTCCGCGCCCTCGACGATGTCGAGCTCGGCGTCCACCGCCTCGGCGGTGTCTCGGCGAGGCTCGGTGGCGTCGTTCAGGTTCGGGTCAGACACGATGGCTGCTTCTTCCTGGATACATAGGGGTGGAACATGCGAAAAAAGGCGCCGGTACCACGGCGCCCTTCGCTCTTGGCTCAGCCGAAGACGTACTTGGCCGCGTGGTTGAGGCCATAGTCAATCACGGTGACCAAGCCAATCATGATGACGACGAAGACGATCACGACGGTCGTGTACGACGTCAGCTGATTGCGGGTCGGCCAGACGACCTTGCGGAGTTCCGCGATGATCTGGCGGTAGAAGGTGGCAAGACGCTTCAGCGGGCCCTTCTTGGCTCGCTTGCCGCCCTTGCGGGGCTTCTTGGCATCCGACAGCTCGTCCTGGGCGTCAGGCGTGTCGATGGAGCCCACGGCGTCCGTCATGCGTCCTCACCTGATCCCGGAATCGTGGCCGTGCCGCGCCCGGTGAATCAGAGCCGCACGGCGGTGCATTGCTGTACGTACATGCGCACACATCCTGGCGGTGTGTGTAGCAGGGCCGGAGGGACTTGAACCCCCAACCGCCGGTTTTGGAGACCGGTGCTCTACCAATTGAGCTACGACCCTTTGTATGTCCCCCAACTTACCGCATCCGACCGACCGCTCGGTGTGCACCGGTCGCGCGGAGGCTGCTGGAGGCCAACGAGGTGAGAGTGTACGTGTTCAACGGCCCGGCGTCGAACAGAAAGTGCCCGGCCGGGCGCCCGGTGTGGAAGATCGTCCTGGCCGCGGCCAGGATTCGGACCCTTGTTCCGGTGCCCGCCCGGTGCCGTTCAGTCTGTGAAACCCGTGTGCCCGCCGTGTTTCCGGTCTGGAACGATGGGCGTATGAGCGCTGCAACCCCTCCCACCGAGCGCCGGGTCTCCGCCCGAGTCGGCGCGATCTCCGAGTCCGCCACCCTCGCCGTGGACGCCAAGGCCAAGGCCCTCAAGGCCGCCGGGCGTCCGGTGATCGGCTTCGGCGCCGGTGAGCCCGACTTCCCGACCCCGGACTACATCGTCGAGGCGGCCGTAGAGGCCTGCCGGAACCCGAAGTTCCACCGCTACACCCCGGCCGGCGGCCTGCCCGAGCTGAAGGCCGCCATCGCCGCGAAGACCCTGCGGGACTCCGGATACGAGGTCGACGCCTCCCAGATCCTGGTGACCAACGGCGGCAAGCAGGCCATCTACGAGGCGTTCGCCGCGATCCTCGACCCGGGCGACGAGGTCATCGTCCCGGCGCCGTACTGGACCACCTACCCCGAGTCGATCCGTCTCGCCGGCGGTGTGCCGGTGGAGGTCGTGGCCGACGAGACGACCGGCTACCGCGTCACCGTCGAGCAGCTGGAGGCGGCCCGCACGGAGAAGACGAAGGTCGTCCTCTTCGTCTCGCCCTCCAACCCGACCGGCGCGGTCTACAGCGAGTCCGAGGCCGAGGCCATCGGCCGCTGGGCCGTCGAGCACGGCCTGTGGGTGCTGACCGACGAGATCTACGAGCACCTGGTCTACGGCGACGCCACCTTCACCTCGCTCCCGGCGATCCTGCCCGAGCTGCGGGACAAGTGCATCGTGGTCAACGGTGTCGCCAAGACGTACGCCATGACCGGCTGGCGCGTGGGCTGGGTCATCGGCCCCAAGGACGTGGTCAAGGCCGCGACCAACCTCCAGTCGCACGCCACCTCCAACGTCTCCAACGTGGCGCAGATGGCCGCGCTGGCCGCCGTCTCCGGCGACCTGAAGGCCGTGGCGGAGATGCGCGAGGCCTTCGACCGGCGCCGTCGCACGATCGTGCGGATGCTGAACGAGATCGACGGCGTGCTGTGCCCCGAGCCCGAGGGCGCCTTCTACGTCTACCCCTCGGTGAAGGACCTGCTGGGCAAGGAGATCCGGGGCAGGCGTCCCGCGACCACCGTCGAGCTGGCCGCGCTGATCCTGGAGGAGGCCGAGGTCGCGGTCGTCCCGGGCGAGGCGTTCGGCACGCCGGGCTACCTGCGGCTGTCGTACGCGCTGGGTGACGAGGACCTGATCGAGGGCGTCAGCCGGATGCAGAAGCTGCTGGCGGAGGCCCGCGACTGAGATCGTCCATGAACGGGGCCCGGCCTGCTCTCAAGAGTGGGTAGGGCCCCGCTTCTGTGTGCGAGCAAGACCACTAAAGGGGAACCGGCTACCGGTGTGGCCTCCTGGTGCGGCAGGATCTCGGGATGGAGCGTGTACGTGATCTCTCGGAGCTTCCCAAGGCCCATCTGCATCTGCACTTCACCGGCTCGATGCGCCCCGGCACCGTCCTGGAACTGGCCGACAAGTACGGCGTCCGGCTGCCCGAGACGCTGACCGAGGCCCTGACCAGCGGCGAGCCGCCCAAGCTGCGGGCCACCGACGAGCGCGGCTGGTTCCGCTTCCAGCGGTTGTACGACGCCGCGCGCTCGTGCCTGAGGGAACCGGAGGACATCCAGCGGCTGGTCCGCGAGGCCGCCGAGGAGGACGTCAGGGACGGCTCGGGCTGGCTGGAGATCCAGGTCGACCCGACCTCGTACGCCCCCCGGCTGGGCGGGCTGATCCCGGCGCTGGAGATCATCCTGGACGCGGTGGACACCGCCTCCCGCGAGACCGGCCTCGGGATGCGCGTCCTGGTGGCCGCGAACCGGATGAAGCACCCGCTGGACGCCCGCACGCTGGCCCGCCTCGCGGTGCGGTACGCGGACCGGGGCATCGTCGGCTTCGGCCTCTCAAACGACGAGCGGCGCGGCATGGCCCGCGACTTCGACCGCGCCTTCCACATCGCCCGCGAGGGCGGCCTGCTGTCGGCGCCGCACGGCGGTGAGCTGACCGGGCCGGCGTCGGTGCGCGACTGCCTGGACGACCTGCACGCCACCCGGATCGGACACGGCGTGCGCGCTGCGGAGGACCCGCGCCTGCTGAAGCGGCTGGCGGACCGGGGCATCACCTGCGAGGTCTGCCCGGCGTCCAACGTGGCGCTCGGCGTCTACGAGAAGCCCGAGGACGTCCCCCTGCGCACTCTGTTCGAGAGTGGTGTCCCGCTGGCGCTCGGCGCCGACGACCCGCTCCTCTTCGGTTCCCGGCTGGCCGCCCAGTACGAGCTCGCCCGCCACCACCACGCCTTCACCGACGCCGAACTCGCCGAACTGGCACGCCAGTCGGTGCGCGGCTCGGCGGCACCCGCCGACACGAAGGAACGCCTCCTCGCGGGCGTCGACGCATGGCTGGCCCAGCCGGTGGGCTCATGAGGCTGACCGTCTTCGGCGCCACCGGCGGTGTGGGCGGCGAGATCGTCCGGCAGGCCCTGGACGCGGGGCACGAGGTGACGGCCGTGGTCCGCGATCCCGCCCGGCTCGCCGTCACCGGGGAACGGCTGCGTGTGGTCCGGGCCGACCTGAGCGACGCGGAGGCGCTGCGCGGCGCCGTCGCGGGCCGGGACGCGGTCCTGTCGGGGCTGGGGGCCCGGTCCCGCAAGGCCGCGGGGGTGACGGCGCGGCTGACCCGCGCGGTACTGGCCGCGATGGAGGCGGAGGGGGTGCGCCGGCTGGTGATCGTCAGCGCCGCCCCGGTGGGCCCCGCCCCGGCGGATGACGGCGTCCTGGACCGCGCGCTGCGGTCCGTGGTCTCGGCGGTCTTCGCGGACGTCTACGCCGACCTGCGCGAGACGGAGGCCGAGCTGGCCCGCAGCCTCGCCGAGTGGACCTCGGTACGCCCGCCGCGCCTGCTGGACCGGCCCCTGACCGGCCGCTATCGCACGGTGGTCGGCGGCTTCCCGCGCGGTGGCCGGACCATCGGCCGCGCGGACGTGGCGCACGCGATGCTGACGGTGACCGGTGACCCGGCGACGGTCCGGCAGGGTGTCGGGGTGGCGTACTAGGCGAGCTGGGCGTACTAGGCCGTGTCCGCAAAGTGGCGCCTGGCTCGCGACGCCACTTCGCGGACACGCCCTAGAGGCTGACGCCCACGGTCACCGGCTCGTTGACCAGGGTCACCCCGAAGGCGTCCCGGACCCCGGCGACGACCTCGCGGGCCAGCGCGAGCAGGTCCTCGGTGGTGGCCTCGCCGCGGTTGGTGAGGGCGAGCGTGTGCTTGGTGGAGATGCGGGCGGGCCCGGTGCCGTACCCCTTGGTGAAGCCGGCCTTGTCGATCAGCCAGGCCGCCGAGGTCTTCGTACGCCCCTCCCCCGCCGGGTAGGCGGGCGGTACGGCGTCCGCGCCGAGGCGCTCGCGCACCCGGTCCTGGAAGGCGGCGAACCGCTCCTCGTCCAGGATCGGGTTGGTGAAGAAGGACCCGGCGGACCAGGTGTCGTGGTCCTCGGGGTCCAGCACCATGCCCTTGCCCGCACGCAGCTTCAGCACCGTCTCGCGGGCGGTGGCCAGCGCCACCCGGTCACCGGGCTCTACGCCCAGGACGCGCGCGGTCTCCGCGTACCGGACCGGCGCGGACAGGCCGCCCGCGTCCTCCAGCTCGAAGCGGACGCGGAGCACGACATAGCGCTCGGGGTCGGCCTTGAAGCGGCTGTGGCGGTAGGAGAAGGCGCACTCCTCGGCGGTGAGCGTGACCGTCTCGCCCTCGCGGCGGTCGTAGGCGGTCACCTCGGTGATGGTGGAGGAGACCTCCTGGCCGTACGCGCCGACGTTCTGGATCGGGGTGGCGCCGGCCGAGCCGGGGATGCCGGCCAGGCACTCGATGCCGGCGAGCCCGGCCTCGACGGTGCGGGCGACCGCGTCGGTCCAGACCTCGCCCGCGGCCAGCTCCAGGGTGGTGCCGCGCAGCTCGACACCACGGGTGGCGATGCGCAGGGCGGTGCCGTCGAAGCCCTTGTCGCCGATGACCAGGTTGGAGCCGCCGCCGACGACGAGCAGCGGGGTGCCGCTGTCGTCGGCCTCGCGGACGGCGTCGATCACCTCGGCGTCGGTGGTGGCGGTGACCAGCCGGGTCGCGGGACCGCCCAGCCGGAAGGTGGTCAGCGGGGCCAGGGGGGCGTCGTGGAGTACGTGCACGGAGGCAAGACTACGAGACGGAGGAAACGGTAAGGGGCGCCCGCCATTGCCGGACGCCCCTTACTTCTGCCGCTGTGGGTCAGGCCAGTCGTACGACCGCCCGCGACATGCCCAGCACCTTCTGGCCGGCGCTGGTGGCGACCAGGTCGACGCGGACGGTGTTGTCGTCCAGCTTGGCCGCGACCTTGGCCGAGACCTCGACCAGCGCGCCCTTGTCGTCGTCGGGCACGACGACGGGCTTGGTGAAGCGGACGCCGTACTCGACGACCGCGGCCGGGTCGCCGGTCCAGTCGGTGACGACGCGGATCGCCTCGGCCATGGTGAACATGCCGTGCGCGATGACGTCCGGCAGGCCCACCTCCTTGGCGAAGCGCTCGTTCCAGTGGATGGGGTTGAAGTCCCCGGAGGCGCCCGCGTAGCGCACGAGGGTGGCGCGGGTCACGGGGAAGGTCTGCGCCGGGAGTTCGGTGCCGACCTCGACGTCGTCGTACGCGATCTTCGCGGTCATCGCTGCTCAGACCTCCTCGGCCGCGCGGGCCACCAGCTTGGTCCAGGCGGTCACCACGTGTGCGCCGGACGCGTCGTGCACCTCACCCCGGATGTCCAGGATGTCGTTGCCCGCCATGGACTTGATGGCCTCGATGGTGGAGGTGACGGTGAGCCGGTCACCGGCGCGCACCGGGCGGGTGTAGGCGAACTTCTGGTCGCCGTGCACCACTCGGCTGTAGTCCAGGCCGAGCTGGGGGTCCTCGACGACCTGTCCGGCGGCGCGGAAGGTGATGGAGAACACGAAGGTAGGCGGCGCGATCACATCGGCGTGCCCGAACGCCTTGGCGGCCTCCGGGTCGGTGTACGCCGGGTTGGTGTCGCCCACGGCCTCGGCGAACTCGCGGATCTTCTCGCGGCCCACCTCGTAGGGCGCGGTGGGCGGGTAGGTACGCCCCACGAAGGACTGGTCGAGCGCCATGAGCCCGGTTACCTCCTGGTCTAGCGGAGTGACTGCTGGGACTTGCGGGGAAAAACGACTCGAGGCCGCCCCCCATACTGCTGGGGACGGCCTCGAGTACGAGCCTGAATTATCGCGTTTCGCGGTGCGCGGTGTGCGCATTGCAACGCGGGCAGTGCTTCTTCATCTCCATACGATCCGGGTTGTTACGCCGGTTCTTCTTGGTGATGTAGTTCCGCTCCTTGCACTCCACGCAGGCCAGCGTGATCTTCGGGCGGACGTCGGTGGCAGCCACGTGAGTGCTCCTAGGACGAACGGATGGGCTAGTTCAACGCAAGAAAGAGTAGCCGATCGAAGGACCGACCCCGCAATCGGCTACTGTCAGTAGCGGTGACCGGACTTGAACCGGTGACACAGCGATTATGAGCCGCTTGCTCTACCGACTGAGCTACACCGCTTTGATGAGATCGGCACCCGCCTTTCGACGGGTACCTCTCACACCAGAGCCCCAAAACGGAATCGAACCGTTGACCTTCTCCTTACCATGGAGACGCTCTGCCGACTGAGCTATTGGGGCGAGCGAGGAAGACATTACACGGTCCGCCGCCGTTCGCCCAAATCCGTATCCGGGCGCCCATCACGGGGCGTCTCCCGGGCCTCCGGGGCCGCTCGCGCACCACCCGGAACGCCGTGCCACGCCGGTACGACTATTGCCCTCCTCCCCGGTCCGCGCGGCCGCCGACCCTACGCTCGACGCTCTGCGCGATCTTGAGCCCTGTCCCCCGCTTCCAGGAGTCCGCGAGCCCGATGCCCGACAGCCTGCCGCCGCCGCATCCCTCACCGGACTCCCCGGGCCCCTCCGACCAGGCCGCCCTCGTGCTGTGCGGGGCGCGGCTCACCGACGGGCGGACGGTGGACGTACGGCTGGGCGGCGGCCGCATCGAGGCCGTCGGCACCGCGGGCAGCCTGGCGCGCGGACCGGCCCGCGCCGGCGCCCCGCGGGTGGACCTGCGCGGCTATCTGCTGCTCCCCGCCCCGGCCGAGCCGCACGCCCACGGCGACACCTGCCTGTCCGCCGAACCGCCCGGCCCCGCCTCGCACACCCCCGAGGACGTGCAACGCAGGGTGACGGAGGCGACCCTGCTCCAGCTCGGACACGGCGCGACGGCGGTACGCGCGCAGGTGCGGATCGGCGACGTACAGGGTCTCGGCGCGCTGGAGGCCGTGCTCCAGGCCCGCCGCTCGCTGCGCGGGCTCGCGGAACTGACCACGGTGGCGATGCCGAGGCTGCTGACCGGTCTCGCCGGGGCGGACGGGCTGGCCATGCTGCGGGACGCGGTGAAGATGGGCGCCTCCGTGGTGGGCGGCTGCCCCGACCTGGACCCCGACCCCATCGGCTATGTGGAGGCGGTGCTGGAGGTGGCCGCCGAGCAGGGCTGCCCGGTCGACCTGCACACCGACGCGGCGGACTCGGCCCGGCTCACCCGGTTCGCGGCGATGGCGGGCGGGCTGCGGCCCGGCGTGGCGCTGGGCCCCTGCGCCGCTCTGGCCCGGCTGCCCGCGGAGACGGCCCACCGTGTGGCGGACCGGCTCGCGGCGGCCGGTATCGCGGTGGTGTGCCTGCCCCAGGGCGGCTGCGCCGGCTCCGACCGCCGGGGCACCGCTCCGGTACGGCTGCTGCGCGCGGCCGGGGTGCGCGTCGCGGCGGGCAGCGGCGCCCTGCGCGACACCGCCAACCCGGTGGGCCGCGGCGACCCCTTGGAGGCGGCGTACCTCCTCGCCTCCGGCCACGGCATGCGCCCGGCCGACGCCTACGACACGGTGAGCGCGTCGGCGCGGGCGGTGCTGGGCCTGCCTCAGGTGCGGGTGGAGGCGGGGTTCCCGGCCGAGCTGCTGGCGGTGCGCGGGGACCAGCTGGCGGGGGCGCTGTCGCTGGCCTACAGCCGGATCGTCGTGCACCGGGGGCGGGTGGTGGCCCGGACCAGCGCGGTGCGGGAGTACTGCGGCTCGGCGGCCGAGGCCGACCCGGGTCTGCCCCGGCAGGGCCGCGGAAAGCTGTCGTAACAGCCGCTCTCGCTGAGGGAGTTGAGCTTTTGGCGGTGGTCCCCCGGAGGGAGGCTCTCCGCCCGGCGCGTGCTCGCGGGGCGGACGGGGTGCGCCGGGCGTACGGTCGTAGTCATGCGCATTGTCATAGCTGGAGGTCATGGTCAGATCGCGCTGCGCCTGGAGCGGCTGCTCTCGGCGCGCGGGGACGAGGTCGCGGGCATCATCCGCAAGCCGGAACAGGGGGCGGACCTGCGGGAGGCCGGCGCCGATCCGGTCCTGCTGGACCTGGAGTCCGCGTCGGTGGAGGAGGTCGCGGAGCGGCTGCGGGGCGCCGACGCGGCGGTCTTCGCGGCGGGCGCCGGCCCGGGCAGCGGTACGGCACGCAAGGAGACGGTGGACAAGGACGCGGCGGTGCTGTTCGCGGACGCGGCGGTACGGGCGGGGGTGCGCCGGTTCGTGGTGGTGTCCTCGATGGGCGCGGACCCGGCGAACTCCGGGACCGAGGTCTTCGACGTGTACCAGCGGGCCAAGGGCGAGGCGGACGCCTACGTCACCGGGCAGGACGCCCTCGACTGGACGATCCTGCGCCCCGGTTCGCTCACCGACGAGCCGGGCACGGGCCTGGTCCGGCTGGCGGCGCACACGGGCCGCGGTCCGGTCTCGCGGGACGACGTGGCGGCCGTGCTGGCGGACCTCGTGGAGTCCTCGTCGACGGCGGGGCTGACGCTGGAGCTGATCGAGGGGTCGACGCCGGTCGCGGTGGCGGTGAAGGCGGTCGCCGGGAACTGAGGGGCCCTCAATCTCCCCGGCCGGCCTCAGAACAGCGGGAGCTGGCCGGGGAAGTCGGGGACGGTGTACCCGTCCAGCGTGGGCTGGGCGGCGCCGATCTGTGCGTGGCTGCGGGAGCCCGCGCAGGACACCATCTCCTGGCTCTCCCGCGCGCCGGGCGGGTCGTGACGCGCGAAGCGCCCGGCCACGACGGCGATTTCGCGGTGGCACACGGGACAGGTTCTGCGGCGCGAGGACATGGGGTCAGTGTGCCCCGAGGGTCTGACAGTGCGACCGGAAGCCGCCCTCTCAGGTTGATCTCTGTTACTCACTTTCGGGTGACGCCCCTGGAGCGGCCGGGGTGGCGTGACCTGGCGAAACAGTGAGTCGACCCAGTGATCACAAGGGGTGTCGGCCAACTCGGGCGTCAACTCGGTGCATTTTTCCTATGAATGGACGTTACAGGCAAGAGTCACGGAAACATGACCGATCGGTAACACGGTTCACGTATCCACCACATCTCGTCCGCATCCCGGACAAGGTTGTGGATGAGCGGCCAGACGGTCGCCATCCGCACACATCTTGCAGGAGAACCTGTGACTGCTTCGTCTTCCGTGACCGCCCGTCGCCTGGCCGCCGCCGCTCTCGCTGCGGGAGCGCTCATCGGAGCGGCGGCCCTGCCGGCCACCGCCGCGGACGGCCGCTCGCACCGCGCGAACGTCGAGATCAGCCGCGTGCAGTACGACTCCCCGGGCTGGGACAACGGCTCCAACCGCTCCCTCAACAAGGAGTGGGTGGAGATCACCAACAACTCCCGCCACCGGGTGAACCTCGACGGCTGGAGGCTGACGGAGGACCGTCGCGGGGTCACCTACACGTTCCGCCACTTCAGCCTCGGCGGCCACGAGTCGGTCCGCGTCCACACGGGCGTCGGCCGTGACACCGCCCGCGACCTGTTCCAGGACCGCCGCAACTACGTCTGGGACAACCGCCGCGACACCGCGACCCTGCGCAACGACAACCGCCGCACCGTCGACAGCGTGACGTGGGGCGAGCGCGGCCACCGCGACCACGACGGCCGCGGCCACCACCGCCACTGACCCTCATGACGAGCGGCGCGGCACTCCCCTCCCCGGGGGGTGCCGCGCCGCTCGCTTGCGCTTGAACGCCTCTCAAGGCGACCCGAGTTCCGCCTCCAGCACCTCGGGCCAGACCTCCCCGGCCAGCCCGCCGGCCACGAGCAGATCCCGCCGGACGAGCCGCGCCGTGACGACGCTGTCCCCCTCGTCCGCCACCCGCCCGGAAGCCCGCCACCGGCCTCGCGCCATGCCCCGCCCCTCTCCACGCCACGTCCCCGAGGCCCCAGCGTGGGGGCCCGCCGGGGGCCCGGCAATCCCCGGACACGACAAAGGTCCCGTGACCTGCTGAACAGCAGGTCACGGGACCTTTGTTTCCCGTGTGGCGGCGCCAGGATTCGAACCTGGGAAGGCTGAGCCGGCAGATTTACAGTCTGCTCCCTTTGGCCGCTCGGGCACACCGCCGGGGGTTGCTGTCAGGGGTTCCGCCTTGGCGGTGCTCCCTGGCAACGACGTAAACAATACCTGATGCGTGGGGGTGCTCCGCCACCCGGTTGATCGCCGTCCGGGAGGGCCCGGGGTGGCTAGGCTGGTGCGGATGCGGTCCGGCAGGATGCCGGGCTCGGCGGGCCGCCGCTCCGGCGGGCGGTCCGCACGCGTTCCGCCCCCGATGCAAGGAGCCACAGGACATGGCCGACTCCAGTTTCGACATCGTCTCGAAGGTCGAGCGGCAGGAGGTCGACAACGCCCTCAACCAGACCGCCAAGGAGATCTCGCAGCGCTACGACTTCAAGGGCGTGGGCGCCTCGATCTCGTGGTCCGGCGAGAAGATCCTCATGGAGGCGAACTCCGAGGACCGGGTGAAGGCCGTGCTCGACGTCTTCGAGTCCAAGCTGATCAAGCGTGGCATCTCCCTGAAGGCGCTGGACGCGGGCGAGCCCCAGCTGTCCGGCAAGGAGTACAAGATCTTCGCGTCCATCGAGGAGGGCATCTCCCAGGACAACGCCAAGAAGGTGGCGAAGATCATCCGCGACGAGGGCCCCAAGGGCGTCAAGGCCCAGGTCCAGGGCGAGGAGCTGCGCGTCAGCTCCAAGAGCCGCGACGACCTCCAGGCCATCATCGCCCTGCTCAAGGGCAAGGACTTCGACTTCGCGCTGCAGTTCGTGAACTACCGGTGATCCGAGCGCCTCAGCAGCACCGACTCGGCCAAGGCTGAGCAGGAGGGCACGACGCGGGCGACATCGCCGAGAACCGCCAGGCGGCCGCCCGCGCCGTCCCTCGTCTTCAGGCCGTAGCCAGGTCTCTCTGGGGGCCTCTTCGAGGATGTGCGCGGTGATGCGGGGAGCGCGCCTCCGCCACTCCGTTCCCCGCCTGCGCGGTGCTGAGTACTGCCACACTCCAGCTGTGACTGACATAGCAGGGCAGTTGATCCCCGTGGCCTCCGCGCTCGCCGGCGTCGCCCTCACTCTCCTGGGCAACGTGTACGTGGAACGCAGCAAGTGGCGTCAGACTCAACGAAGTGAGCAGCGGGCCCGCGCCCTCCAATCCCTCACGGATCTCCTGCAAGCCATCACCGACATCGCGCGCACGCTCCGACAGACCGCTGAGCAGCTCGGCGAAGGCCGAGACCTCGACATGCAGGGGGTCGCGGACCGGCTCGATGAGCTCATCGGTCAGGTCCGACGCCAAGGCACGGTCGCCCGCCTCGTCGGCCCCCGCAGCGGGTTCGGCTTGATCACGACGTTGGAGGGGCAGGTAGCCCCGATCTACCGTCTGGTTTCCGAAGTCGGGCGCTCAGGAGACGGTGCCGCTCTCGTCGAGCCTGCTCGACAGTTGATGAAGACACGGGACGCCTTCATCGATCACCTGAGGAGCGCCGACGGCATGCCCGCACTGTGAAAGCCGGAGGGGCGACGGGGGCCGCGACAGCCGTAGTGAGACACCAGTGGGAATCCCGGCAGGCACCCGACCGCCCCGGCTTCCCCCGGCGGCGGGGCGCGGCATGTGCGATCGTTCCCGCATGAGCAGTGACTACGACCGTGTGCGCACCGGTATCGAGTACATGACTGCCTACGTCTCCGGGGACGAGTTCCTGACGGAGTATCTGAAGGAGCGGCGGCAGGAGGAGTCCGCGGGCACGGAGACGCTGCTGGACGGTACGGCTGCGCTGTGTGCCGCGCTGCTGCACACGCTGGCGCGGACCACGGGCCGGTCCCAGCACGAGATCCTGCAGGAGCTGGCGCGCGGCATCCACCGCAGTGAGCGGCGTTCCGAGGACTGACCCACCGGAAGGCCTCAGTCCCGCGAGTTGCCGAAGATCACCCGGTAGAGGATCAGCAGGACCAGGGAGCCGCCGATGGCGGCCGCCCAGGTCGCGCCGTCGTAGAAGTGCTGGGAGACCGGGTGGTCCAGCCAGCGCGCCGAGATCCAGCCGCCGATGAAGGCGCCCGCGACGCCGATCAGGGTGGTGCCGAGGAAGCCGCCCGGGTCGCGGCCCGGCAGCAGCAGCTTGGCGATGGCTCCGGCCAGCAGGCCGAGGATGATCCAACCGAGAATGCTCATGCCAGGAACCTGCCCTCCGGCGCCGCTTCCGCACACCCGGCCGCGTAAGAAGCGGGTGTGCCTTGTCACCTGCTTCAGACGCGGCGGGCCACGGTTCCGGTTGCCTCAGGCGACGCGCGCCCCGAACGGCTCGTCCGTGCGCACGATCTCGCGGCCCAGCGGGAGCAGGGACACCGGGATCATCTTGAAGTTGGCGACGCCGAACGGGATGCCGATGATCGTCAGGCACAGCGCGACGCCCGTGGTGATGTGCGCGAGGGCCAGCCACCACCCCGCCAGCACCAGCCAGAGCACGTTGCCGACGCACGAGGGCGCGCCCGCCTCCCTGCGCTCCACGGTGGTGTACCCGAAGGGCCACAGGGCGTAGACGCCGATACGGAAGGCGGCTATCCCGAAGGGGATGCCGATGATCGTGACGCAGAGCAGCAAGCCGGCGAGCAGGTAGCCGAGGAACAGCCAGAAGCCGCTCAGGACGAGCCAGATGATGTTCAGAAGGGTCTTCACCGGTTTCGACCTGCCATCTTCTCCAGTCGGGCGATCCGCTCGGCCATCGGCGGGTGCGTGGAGAACATCCGCGACAGTCCCTGGCCGGGGCGGAACGGGTTGGCGATCATCATGTGGCTGGCGGTCTCGATGCGCGGCTCAGGGGGCAGCGGAAGCTGCTTGGTGCCGCTCTCCAGCTTGCGCAGCGCCGACGCGAGGGCCAGCGGGTCGCCGGTCAGCTGGGCGCCGGAGGCGTCCGCCTCGTACTCCCGGGAGCGGCTGACGGCCATCTGGATCAGGGTCGCCGCGAGCGGGCCGAGGAGCATGGTCAGCAGCATGCCGATCAGACCCGGGCCCTCGTCGTCGTCCGAGCGGCCGACCGGGATCAGCCACGCGAAGTTGACCAGGAACATGATCACCGAGGCGAGGGCGCCGGCCACGGACGAGATGAGGATGTCGCGGTTGTAGACATGGCTCAGCTCATGGCCGAGGACACCGCGCAGCTCGCGGGGGTCCAGCAGGCGCAGGATGCCCTCGGTGCAGCACACGGCCGCGTGGCGCGGGTTGCGGCCGGTGGCGAAGGCGTTGGGCGCCTCCGTGGGCGAGATGTACAGCCGGGGCATCGGCTGGCGGGCCTCGGTGGAGAGCTCGCGCACGATGCGGTACAGCTCGGGCGCCTCGAACTCGCTCACCGGGCGCGCCCGCATCGCGCGCAGGGCCAGCTTGTCGCTGTTCCAGTACGCGTACGCGTTCGTGCCCAGCGCCACCAGGACGGCGACGATCAGTCCGGTACGGCCGAAGAAGCTGCCGATGACGACGATGATCGCCGACAGCGCCCCGAGGAGTACCGCGGTCCTGAGCCCGTTGTGCCGGCGGTGCACCCTGGCCCTCCCTCCAAGTCGTGCGGCGGGGAACCCCTGGGTCCAGTGGACCCTCCCGTTCTGGTCAACGCCAGGCGAAGGCCGCGAGTTCCCAGGTGGGCGCGGTGGCGCGGACGCCCGTACGAGTGAGAGGGACCGGCGCCGCGTGTCAGAAGAGGGTCGTCGAGGCGAAGCGCAGCACCAGCTCGGGCGCGCCCGAGAGGACCACGCCGACGGCTCCGGTGAGGGCGAGCGCGACGGTGAGCGGGGCGGGGACGCGGTGCCGTACGGGTTCGCCCTCGGGGGCGCGGAACAGCAGGGACGTCCACCGGAGGTAGTAGTACAGCGCGATCACGACGTTGACGGCCATGAGCACGGCGAGCCAGCCCAGTCCGGCGTCCACGGCCGCGGAGAACACCGTGACCTTGGCGAACAGCCCGATGACGCCGGGCGGGAGTCCGGCCAGGCAGAGCAGGAAGAAGGCCAGCAGGACGGCGGTGACGGGGTTGGTGGCGTACAGGCCGCGGTAGTCGCTGATCCGGTTGAGCCCCTTGGTACGGCCCACCAGGGCGGCGACCGCGAAGGCGCCGAGGTTCACGGCGGCGTACATCAGGGCGTAGGCGACGGTGGAGCCGATCGCCTTCTCGCCGCCCCCGGTGTACCCGGCGGCCGCGATCGGCACCAGGAGGTAGCCGGCCTGGCCCACGGAGGACCAGGCGAGCAGGCGTACGGCGCTGTACGCGCGCGTGGCGCTCTGCCGCAGGGCGCCGGCGTTGCCCGCGGTCATGGTGAGCGCGGCCAGGACGGCGAGGGCGGGGCCCCAGATGCCGGCGTAGGACGGGAAGGCGATCACGGTGACGAGGATCAGGCCGGAGAAGCCGACCGCCTTGCCGACGACCGAGAGGTACGCGGCGACGGGCAGGGGCGCGCCCACATAGGTCTCGGGGACCCAGAAGTGGAAGGGCACGGCGGCCGTCTTGAACGCGAAGCCGATCAGGGTGAGGACCACGCCGGTCTGCACCAGGGTGTGGAGCTGGCCGTCGGTCTGCGGGAGACGCCGGGCGATCTCGGTGAGGTGCAGGGTGCCGGTGGCGGCGTAGACGAAGCTGACGCCCATCAGGCTGACGGCGGTGGCGGTGACCGAGGAGAGGAAGAACTTCAGGGCCGCCTCGGCCGAGCGCGCCTCGCCGTGCCGGATGCCGACGAGCGCGAAGGCGGGCAGGGAGGCGACCTCCAGGGCGACGATCAGGGTGGCGAGGTCGCGGGAGGCGGGCAGCAGGGCGGCACCGGCCGCCGAGGAGAGCAGCAGGAACCAGAACTCCCCCGCCGGGACACGCCGCCGGTCGTCCTTGACGGCCGTCACGGACAGCAGGGCCGCCAGCAGGGCGCCGCCGAGGACGAGGAACTGGATGACCACGGTGAAGCGGTCGGCGGTGTAGCTGCACGCGCGCGTGGAGCCGGTCAGGCAGAAGGTGGCTCGGTCGCCGTCCAGCAGCGGCAGCAGCATGAGCGCGGCGGCGGCCAGGCCGGCGACGGAGAGCCGTCCCAGGAGGGGCTTGCGGCGCTCGGGCAGGAACAGGTCGGTGACGAGCACGGCGAGGGCCGTGACGGCGGCGATGACGGGGGGCGCGATGGCGAGCCAGTCGACGGACTGGATCAGCGCGGGCACCGCCGGTGCGGCCAGGTGCTCCACCGTGGACTGGGCCAGGGCGCTCATCGGGTGCCTCCTGCGAGGAGCTGCTGCACGGCCGGGTCACTGAGGCCGAGCAGGGCCCTGGGCCAGAGTCCGGCGAGGACGGTGAGGACGACGAGCGGGGTCCAGGCGGCGAACTCGTAACCGCGTACGTCGGCGAGTTCGGGCAGGTCCTGGCGCGGGTCGCCCATGCAGACGCGGCGGACCACGACCAGCAGGTACGCGGCGGTCAGCAGGGTGCCGAAGGCCGCGACGGCCAGGAAGACGAGGTAGGCGGCCCGGCTGAGCCCGGCGGCGGGCTGGAACGCGCCGAACAGGGCCAGCATCTCGCCCCAGAACCCGGCGAGTCCGGGCAGCCCGAGCGAGGCGACGGCGCCGAAGGCGAGCAGCCCGCCGAGCCGCGGGGCCCTTCCGTACAGGGCGCCCCCGCTATGCGCGGCCAGGGTGTCGAGGTCGGTGCTGCCGGTGCGGTCCTTCAGCGCGCCGACCAGGAAGAACAGCAGGCCGGTGATGAGGCCGTGGGCGATGTTGGCGAACAGCGCGCCGTTCACGCCGGTCGGGGTCATGGTGGAGATGCCGAGCAGCACGAAGCCCATGTGGCCGACCGAGGAGTACGCGATCAGCCGCTTCAGGTCGCCCTTGGCACCCCGCCTGGCCAGAGAGAGACAGGCCAGGGACCCGTAGATGATCCCGACGACGGCGAGCGCGGCGAGGTACGGCGCGAAGACCCGGAAACCGTCCGGCGCGACCGGGAGCAGGATGCGGACGAACCCGTACGTGCCCATCTTCAGCAGGACGCCGGCGAGCAGCACCGAGCCGACGGTCGGGGCGGCGGTGTGGGCGTCCGGCAGCCAGCTGTGCAGGGGCCACATCGGCGCCTTCACCGCGAGCCCGATCCCGATCGCCAGAACGGCGATGACCTGCACGGATGTGGTCAGTGACCGGCCGTTGTCAGTGGCGAGTGCCACCATGTCGAATGTGCCCGCTTCTGTCCCGATCAGGAGCAGGCCGAGCAGCATGATCACGGAGCCGAGCAGCGTGTACAGGATGAACTTCCACGCGGCGCGGGCCCGGCCCTCGCCGCCCCAGCGGGCGATGAGGAAGTACATCGGGATCAGCACGGTCTCGAAGGCCAGGAAGAAGAGGACGAGGTCGAGCACGGCGAAGGAGGCGAGGGTGCCGCCTTCGAGCAGCAGGACCAGGGCGGTGAACGCCTTCGGGGAGGGCCCCGCGGGCGGCTTGAAGTAGGAGTACAGCGCGCAGAGGAAGGTCAGCAGCGCGGTCAGCAGGAGAAGGGGGAGGGAGATGCCGTCGATGCCGAGGTGGACGCGCACGTGGAGTGCGGGAATCCAGCTGATGTCGGTCGTGGCCTGCATCTTCGAGGGGTGGTCGTGGTCGAAGCCGAGCGCGAGGACGATCGCGGCGACGAGGACCACGCCGGTCACGGTCACGCCGTGCCGGAGCACGGCCTGGCCGGGGGACTTGCCCTTCAGTCCGGGCGGGGCCGGCAGGAGGGCGGCGGCCGCGCCGAGGAGCGGCACGGCGACGACGAACGCCAGAAGGAACTGCATCACTGATTCGCTGATACCGATCACGCCCGCTCACGCTCCCGAGGCGACGAGGAGGACGGCGACCGTCAGGACGACGGTGCCGGCGAGCAGCGCGCTCACATAGGTCTGCACATTGCCGGTCTGCGCCCGCCGTACGGCCGCGCCGAGCAGCCGGGGCAGGGCGGCGGCGCCGCGTACGTAGGTGTCGACGACCTCGCGGTCCAGGAAGCGGACCAGGCTCGCCGCGCCCAGCACCGGGCGGACGAACAGGGCCGAGTACACGGCGTCGAGATGGAAGCCCGCGGCGGCGGGCCCGTACAGCGGGCCGAGCAGCAGGCGGCCGGGGTCGGCCGGGTCGGGGGCCTTCGCGATGTCGCCGTAGGCCGGTTCGTGGGCGGCGATGGCCTCGGCCTCGACCAGGCCCGCGTCGCCCTCCGGATGGGCGGCGACGGCGCCCAGCGGGACACGGGGCGCCCGGGCGGCGGCGCGCTGCCAGGCGCCGTAGGCCAGCAGGCCGCCGACGACGGCGAGGCCGGTGCCGAGGATGGAGGTGAGCAGGGTGGGCGCGAGGCTCGCGCCGTCGAACCAGCCGGGCAGCGCGCGGTAGGCGAGCGCGCCGAAGGCCAGCGAGGGCACGGCCAGCACCCAGAGCACCACCGTCATGGTGAGCGGCTGGCGGCCGTGATCCGGGGCCTCGGCGCCCCGGCCCCGGAAGGCCAGCAGCCAGAGCCGGGTGGCGTAGGCGGCGGTGAGCAGGGCGGCGGCGAGCGCGGCGACGAGCACGATCCAGCCGGCCGCGCCCGGTGCCGGGCCGGGGTGGCCGGTGGCGAGGCGCTCGGCGGCGCCGAGGACGGACTCCTTGGAGAAGAAGCCGCTGAAGGGCGGGATCGCGGCCAGCGCGAGCAGGGCCACGGTCATGGTCCAGAAGGCGTCCGGGACACGGTCGCGCAGGTGGCTCATCCGGGACATCGCGGCCAGCGAGTTGGTGCCGGCGGCGTGGATGACGGCTCCGGCGGCCAGGAACAGCAGCGCCTTGAAGGCGCCGTGCGTAAGGAGGTGGAAGACGGCGGCACCGCGGTCGCCGACGGCGAGGGCGCCGGTCATGTAGCCGAGCTGGCCGATCGTCGAGTAGGCGAGGACGCGTTTGATGTCGTCCTGGGCGAGCGCGGCGAGGCCGGAACCCACCATGGTGATCGCGGCCATCACGGCGAGGACCGTCATCGCGGCGGCGGACGCCTCGAACACGGGGAGGAGACGGGCGACGAAGTAGACACCGGCGGCGACCATCGTGGCCGCGTGGATCAGCGCGGAGACAGGCGTGGGGCCCGCCATCGCGTCGGGTAGCCAGGTGTGCAGCGGAAACTGCGCCGACTTGCCCGCCACGCCCGCGAGGAGGAGCAGGGCGATCAGGGTGGGGTGGTCGAGTCCGCCGCTCGCCACGGCGCCGAGGACGCGGGTGATGCGGAAGGACCCGGCGTCGGTGCCGAGCGCGAACAGGCCGATCAGGAACGGCACGTCACCGAGCTTGGTGACCAGGAACGCCTTGAGGGAGGCGGCGCGGGCCTCGGGGGTGCCCCAGTAGTGGCCGACCAGGAAGTAGGAGCAGATGCCCATGACCTCCCAGCCGACCAGCAGCACGATCAGGTCGCCGGAGTAGACGACGAGCAGCATCGCGGAGGTGAAGAGGGAGACGAGGGCCGCGTAGGAGGGGTGGCGGGGGTCGTCGCGCAGGTAGCCGGTGGAGTAGATCTGCACGCAGGTCGCCACGAAGGCCACCAGGATCGCGACGAGCGCGGCGAAGCCGTCGATGTGCAGTGCCAGGTCGACGGGGACCGAGCCGGTCGGCGTCAGCAGGGTGTACGCGTCGATCACCCGGCCGCCGCCCTGGCGGGACGCGACCAGCGCGGCCAGCACGAGCGAGGCCAGCGGCGGCAGTACGGCGAGCGGGCGGACGAAGCCGGGCGCGGTACGGCCCAGCAGGAGTCCGGCGACGGCGCCGAGGAAGGGCAGGAGGGGGACGAGGACGGCGAGGGTGGTCGTGGTCACGCGGTGGCCTCAGCCTTCTCGGACCCGGAGGCGTCGGGGTGGTCGGAGTCGTCGCCGGGCCGCTCGGCGGTGTCCCGGAGCCTGTCGATGTCGGCGGTGCCCCGGTCGCGGTACACGGCCAGGACGATCGCCAGGCCGATGCCGATCTCGGCGGCCGCGATGGCGATGGTGAACAGGGTCAGCGCCTGGCCGGAGTGCAGGGTGTCCCGCGCGGCCCGGTCGAGCCAGACGTCGAAGGCGACGAGGTTGAGGTTGACGGCGTTGAGCATCAGCTCGACCGACATCAGGACCAGGATCGCGTTGCGGCGGGCGAGGACGCCGTAGAGGCCGGTGCAGAAGAGGAGGGCGGCGAGTACGGCGGGGTAGGCGAGGTGCATCAGCGGGCGCCTTCCTTCTCGCCGGGGGTCTTGGCCAGGTCCGGGGTGCCGGGTGTCTCCGCCTTGTTCTTGCGGGACAGCACGATCGCGCCGACCAGGGCCGCCAGCAGCAGCACGGACAGCGCCTCGAAGGGGAGCACCCAGTGCCGGAAGAGGCTCTCGCCGGTCACCCGGGTGCTGCCGACGGCCGGGCCGTCCAGGTCGATCCAGGTGGCGCGGAACGCGTCCGTGACCACCCAGACCAGGGCGGCCGCCGAGGCCACCGCGACGACGAGGGCGGGCACCCGGTTGCCGGAGTCGGCGTCCGGGGAGCGGCCGATGGGGGCTCTGGTGAGCATCAGTCCGAACAGGAGGAGGACGACGACGGAGCCGACGTAGATGAGGACCTGCACCCAGGCGATGAACTCGGCGGTGAGCAGGAGGTACTCGACGGCCAGACCGCCGAGCGTGACCACCAGCCACAGGGCGGCGTGCACCAGCTGGCGGGTGGTGACGGCGACCAGCGCGGCGCCGAACGTGACCAGGCCGACGAGGAGGAACGCGATCTCGACGCCGGTCGGGGACAGGAAGCCGTGCGGGGCGGTGGCGGCGAGGCTCACTGTTCTCCCTCCTGGTCCGGGTTCTGTTCGGCCTGCCCGGCGGCCTGGGCTTCCTCGGCGGCCTGGGCTGCGGCCAGCTTGTCGGCGCTCTTGCGGGCGGCGGCGATCTCCTTCGGCTCCTCCGCGTGCGGGTCCAGCGCGGGCGGGGCCGGGACGGTCCACATCCACTCGCGCAGCTTGTCGCGCTCGTGGGTCAGCTCGCGGATGTCGGTCTCGGCGTACTCGAACTCCGGCGACCAGAACAGCGCGTCGAACGGGCAGACCTCGATGCAGATGCCGCAGTACATGCAGAGCGAGAAGTCGATGGCGAACCGGTCGAGGACGTTGCGGCTGCGCTCGCGGCCGCCGGGGGTGGCGGCGGGCACCGTCTCCTTGTGGGAGTCGATGTAGATGCACCAGTCGGGGCACTCACGGGCGCACAGCATGCAGACCGTGCAGTTCTCCTCGAACAGGCCGATCACCCCGCGGGTGCGGGGCGGCAGGTCGGGCTGGACGTCGGGATAGCGCTCGGTGACCGTCTTCCTCGTCATCGTGCGCAGGGTGACGGCGAGGCCCTTGGCCAGGCCGGAGAGGGGGACGGACATCAGGCGGTCACCACCTTGACGACGCCGGTGAGGGCGATCTGGGCGAGGGCGAGCGGGACGAGGACGGTCCAGGACATTTTCTGGAGCTGGTCCTCGCGCAGCCGGGGGTAGGTGACCCGGAGCCAGATCACCAGGAAGGCCAGCACCGCGGTCTTCACCAGGGTCCACACCCAGCCGAGCCCGTCGGCACCCCAGGGGCCGTGCCAGCCGCCCAGGAAGAGCACGGTGGTCAGACCGCACAGGACGACGATCCCCGCGTACTCCGCGAGCAGGAACAGGGCGAAGCGCAGGCCGGTGTACTCGGTGTACGCGCCGAAGATGATCTCCGAGTCGGCCACCGGCATGTCGAACGGCGGCCGTTGCAGCTCGGCGAGACCGGCCACGAAGAAGACGACCGCGCCGGTGATCTGCCAGGGCAGCCACCACCAGTGGAAGGCGTCGACGATGCCGGGCAGCGACACCGTGCCGGCGGCCATCGCCACGGAGGCGGCGGCGAGCAGCATCGGGAGTTCGTAGGCGAGCAGCTGGGCGGCGGTGCGCAGACCGCCGAGCAGGGAGAACTTGTTCGCGCTGGCCCAGCCCGCCATCAGCGAGCCGAGGACGCCGACGCCCATCACCGCGAGCACGAAGAAGATGCCCGCGTCGAGCACTTGGCCGACGGCACCCGCGCTCGGGCCGATCGGGATGGCCAGCAGCACGAGGAGGTAGGGCAAAAGGGCCACTGCCGGGGCGAGCTGGAAGACGCGTCGGTCGGCACCGGCCGGGACCACGTCCTCCTTCTGCGCGAACTTCACACCGTCCGCGACGAGTTGCGCCCAGCCGTGGAAGCCGCCCGCGTACATCGGGCCGAGGCGGCCCTGCATGTGGGCCATGACCTTGTGCTCGGTCTGGCCGACGACCAGCGGGAGCGTGAGGAAGACGACGAACACGACGATGAGCCGCAGGGCGACGTCCAGCACGTCGTTCACTGCGCGCCTCCTGCGGGTTCGTCGGGGGTGTCGGGGTTCTCTGTGGGCTTGTTCTCGGTGGGCGTGCTCTCGCCGGGGTCCCCGGACTCCGGTTTCGGGGGCTCGTCCGCCTCCTGGAAGGCCGGGCGGGCGTGGTGCCAGGGCGCGTCGGCGCTGCGCGGGCCGGTGGCCTTGCGGTCAGCGGGCTCCGCGGTCTCGCCGGGCTCCGCGGTCTCGCCGGGGGTCTCGGTCCGCTGCGAGGCCGACCCCTGCGAGGCGCTGCGCGACCTGCGCGGCGGAGCACCAGCACCAGCCTCCCCCGCCCGCTGGCTCGCCCCCTGACTCGCCGAGCCCTCGCCCGCACTCCGCGTCCGCCGGGGCGCGGCAGCGCCGGGCTCCGGGGTGGCCTGGCTCGCGGACCCCTCGCTCGCGGTCCTGGCCCTGCGCGGCCGGGCGGCCTCGGTGTCGGCCCCCGGCTCCCCCGCGGGCCGAGCCCGTCGGGCAGGCCGTTCGCCCGCCGCCGCACCCCTCGCGGGACGCGAAGGCGCGGGCGGCAGCTGGCCCTTCAGCGGGCCCCACTCGTTGGGGTCGGGCACGCCGGGCGGGAGCATCTGGCGGCGCTTGGGGCCGCCGTGCTCCGACTCCCCCGGCTCCTTGGCCCCCGGCCACGCCTTGGCGACGCGGGCGGCGAGGACGAAGTCCTTGCGCAGCGGGTGGCCCTCGAAGTTCTCGGGGAGGAGCAGGTGGTCCAGGCCGGGGTGGCCGGTGAAGCCGACCCCGAACATCTCGTGGGTCTCCCGCTCGTGCCAGGCGGCGCCCGCGTACACGCCGACGGCGCTCGGCAGCACCGGCGCCTCGTGCGGGACGGTCGTGCGCACCAGCAGGCGGCGGACCGGGTGCAGGGCGACGACGTGGGCGGACACCCGGAAGCCGGTGCCGGGTTCGTCGACCGCGCTCAGCCAGTCGAAGTAGGTGCAGGCCAGCGTCGTACGGGCCGTCTCCAGGGCGGTGAGCCAGGCGGCCGGGGGCACGTCGACGGTGAGGACGTCGTACGACTCCTCGGCGGTGGCCTCGGGGCCGAAGAGTTCCTCGGCGGGGGCGGGCAGCCAGCCGGGCACGGTCATCGCGCGTCCCCCTCGGCCGGTGCGGAGGCGGGCGCGGGCGGCCGCACCAGGTCGCTCTGGAGCGCGGCGGCGGAGGGGCGGGCGGCGCCCCCCTTGCCGTACCGCTCCGCCAGGGACTCGCGGGCGATCTTCTCCTGGAGCTTGAGGATGCCCTGGAGCAGCGCCTCGGGGCGCGGCGGGCAGCCCGGCACGTACACGTCGACCGGGATGATCTGGTCGACGCCCTTGGTGACGGAGTAGGAGTCCCAGTACGGCCCGCCGCAGTTGGAGCAGGCGCCGAAGGAGATGACGTACTTGGGCTCGGGCATCTGCTCGTACAGCCGCTTCACGGCGGGCGCCATCTTGTCGGTGACCGTGCCGGAGACGACCATCAGGTCGGCCTGGCGGGGGCCCGGCGCGAAGGGGATGACGCCGAGCCGGATGAAGTCGTGGCGGGCCATCGACGCGGCGATGAACTCGATCGCGCAGCAGGCGAGGCCGAAGTTGAAGACCCAGAGCGAGTAGCGGCGGCCCCAGTTCAGGACGACCTTCATCGGCTCCGGGGCCAGCCGGGCGAGCGCGCCCAGCCTCTTCGGCTCGGGCAGCAGCACCGGCTCGGGGGCGGCCGGGTTCACGTCCATGTCAGGACGCCCTTCTTGTAGGCGTACAGCAGGCCGACGGCGAGGAAGCCCAGGAAGATGAACATCTCCACCAGGGTCGCGGCGCCGTAGCCGGGGGCGGCGAAGACCGTCGCCCAGGGGAACAGGAAGATCGAGTCGACGGCGAAGATCACGTACAGGAAGGCGTAGACGTAGTAGCGGACCTGGGTGTGGGCCCAGCCCTCGCCGACCGGGTCGACGCCGCACTCGTAGGTCATGAGCTTCTCGGGGGTCGGCACCACGGGCCGCAGCAGGCGGCCCGCGCCGAAGGCGGCGGCGACGAACAGCACGCCGAGCACGGCGAGCAGGCCCACGACCGAGTAGGACCCGAAGTAGTCCGACGCGGTACCGGCCGCGGCGACCGTTGTTACCCCCGACGTCTCCCGCACCGTCCGTCCCTCGCTCCCTGACCCGCATGTCCTTCATCGACCTCCGTGACCCGTGCGCCGCGTGTGACGCGGGGCGACCGGAGGTTTGTGTACGCACGGGAGTCTAGGCCCTGATAAAGCGCCGGTAAGCAGCCCGTCACGCCCAGCGAGGCCCGGGGTGGGGTTTTCCCCAGGGACCGGAAGGCGGTCCACCGCATGGCGTACGGCCCTCGCGGCACGGCAGTCTGACCGCCATGACCGCACCCGCTCCCGCCGCCGGACCGGACGGCGACGCCGACCGTCCGCCGCCCGCCCGGCTCGCCTTCGACGCGCACACCTGGAGGGAGATAGCGCATCTCCTGCTGAACCTGCCGCTGGCGGTGGTGGGCTTCACCTACGCGGTCACCGCGCTGTCCGTGAGCGGGGGCCTCACCGTCACGGTACTCGGGCTGCCGCTGCTCGCGGGCTCCCTGCTGGGCGCCCGGCTGCTGGGCCGGCTGGAGCGGGCGCGGGTCCGCGCGCTGCTCGGGGTGCGGGTGCCCGAGCCGTCGCCGCTGCCGTTCGGCCGCGGCGGCGGGGCCGTGCGGCGGCTGTGGACGGCGCTGCGCGATCCGGTGGGCTGGCGGTCGATGCTCTACTGCCTGATCCGGCTCCCATGGGGCGTGCTGACCTTCTGCACCGTGCTGACCTCGTTCTTCGTGCTGTGGCCGGTGCTGGGATATCTGGCGCGGGGTCTGGCGAACGTGGACCGGGCGCTGGCGCGGGCGCTGCTGGCGCCGTCGGACGAGCTGGAGCGCCGGATAGCCGAGCTGGAGTCGGACCGGGGGCTGGTCGTGGACACCGCCGCCGCGGATCTCCGCCGTATCGAACGCGACCTCCACGACGGAGCCCAGGCCCGCCTGGTCAACCTCGCCATGGGACTCGGCCTCGCCAAGGAAAAACTCCACCACGACCCCGAAACCGCCGCCCGCATGGTCGAAGAAGCCCACGGCGAAGCCAAAACCGCCCTCAAAGAACTCCGCGACCTCGCCCGCGGCATCCACCCCGCCATCCTCACCGACCGAGGACTCGACGCCGCCCTCTCCCACATCGCCACCCGCTGCACCGTCCCCGTCACCCTCACCGTCGACCTCCCCACCCGACCCGCACCCGCCATCGAAGGCATCACCTACTACACCGCCAGCGAACTCCTCCAGAACATCAGCAAACACAGCCACGCCCACCACGCCACCCTCGACCTCCGGCACACCCCCCACCACCTCATGCTCCAGATCCGCGACAACGGAATCGGCGGAGCGGACCCCGGTCGCGGCTCCGGTCTCGCCGGCCTCACCGAACGCCTCGGCGCCGTCGACGGCGTCCTCGTCATCGACTCACCGCCCGGCGGCCCCACCACCATCACCGCCGAACTCCCCTGGCGGGACCGCGACGACGAGCACGGCGCCGGGCGGTAGGGAAAACCCCCTGCCCGGGACGGGGACGTACGCCATGGTCCGCACCGGGTGCGGACGCGCAGGCTGAGCGGACAAGCCACCACGAGGAGAACGGGGACGACACCGATGTCCACCTGCACGCCGTACCGCCAGGAGCGGGACCACCACCGCGTCCCCGCCGCGCTGCGCGCCCCCTTCGAGGCGCGGACCTGGCGGGAACTGGGATACGTCCTGCTCGGGCTGCCGGTGGCCGTCGCCCTGTTCGTCTGGGCGGTGACGACGGTCTCGCTGGGCGCCGGCCTGCTGGTGACCTTCGTCGGGGTGCCGGTGCTGGCGCTGGCCCTGGTCGGCTGCCGGGGCTTCGGGGCGCTGGAGCGGGCGCGGGCGCGCGGGCTGCTCGGGCTGCGGGTCGCCGCGCCGGAGCCGCTGCGGCCCTCCGGGCCGGGACCGCTGCCGTGGCTGGGCGCGGTGCTCAGGAGCGGCTCCTCCTGGCGGCACCTGGTGTACGCGCTGGTCCACTTCCCGTGGGCGGTGTTCTCGTTCTCGGTGGCGATCAGCTTCTGGACGTACGGCTGGGCGCTGCTGACGTACCCGCTGTGGTTCTGGGTGTTCC
Organism: Streptomyces sp. NPDC046860; assembly: GCF_040645115.1. Classification (NCBI taxonomy): domain Bacteria; kingdom Bacillati; phylum Actinomycetota; class Actinomycetes; order Kitasatosporales; family Streptomycetaceae; genus Streptomyces; species Streptomyces sp. NPDC046860. Next base: position 249,728 of record NZ_JBEYXQ010000010.1, read on the forward strand.
CGATGTGGGCCGGGCAGGGCGGCATCCAGCTCTACGGCGACGGCGAGCACAACGTCTACCTGGACAACCCATTCGAGATCACCGTCACCGCGCTGATCGGGCTGGCGTTCACGCTTCTCACGCCCTGGCTGCTGCGGGGCCTGACCACGGTGGACCGGCTGCTGGTGCGCGGGCTGCTCGGCCCCTCCCGGCTGACGGCACGCGTGGAGGAACTGGAGTCGGACCGGGGGCTGGTCGTGGACACCGCCGCCGCGGATCTCCGCCGTATCGAACGCGACCTCCACGACGGAGCACAGGCCCGCCTGGTCAACCTCGCCATGGGACTCGGCCTCGCCAAGGAAAAACTCCACCACGACCCCGAAACCGCCGCCCGCATGGTCGAAGAAGCCCACGGCGAAGCCAAAACCGCCCTCAAAGAACTCCGCGACCTCGCCCGCGGCATCCACCCCGCCATCCTCACCGACCGAGGACTCGACGCCGCCCTCTCCCACATCGCCACCCGCTGCACCGTCCCCGTCACCCTCACCGTCGACCTCCCCACCCGACCCGCACCCGCCATCGAAGGCATCACCTACTACACCGCCAGCGAACTCCTCCAGAACATCAGCAAACACAGCCACGCCCACCACGCCACCCTCGACCTCTGGCACACCCCCCACCACCTCATGCTCCAGATCCGCGACAACGGAATCGGCGGAGCGGACCCCGGTCGCGGGTCCGGTCTCGCGGGGCTGGCCGAGCGGCTGAGCGCCGTCGACGGCGTCCTGGTGGTGGACTCCCCGCCGGGCGGTCCGACCGTCGTGACCGCGGAACTGCCCTGGCGGACCCGCGGGAACTGAAATGCTGGGCCTCCTTGTCGGCAGGCGTGTGGGGGCTCGGGGAATCGTGGAGAACAAGGTGCGCGTGGTCATCGCCGAGGACTCGGTGCTGCTCAGGGAGGGGCTGACCCGGCTGCTGACCGACCTCGGGCACGAGGTGGTGGCCGGGGTCGCGGACGCGGGGGCGCTGCTCGCCACCATCGCGGAGCTGGCCGGGCGGGACGAGCTGCCGGACGTGGTGGTGGCGGACGTGCGGATGCCGCCGACGCACACCGACGAGGGGGTGCGGGCCGCCGTGGAGCTGCGCGGACGCCACCCGGAGCTGGGCGTGCTGGTCCTGTCGCAGTACGTGGAGGAGCGCTACGCCACCGAACTGCTGGCCGGTTCCAGCCGGGGCGTCGGCTATCTGCTCAAGGACCGGGTCGCGGACGTGCGCGAGTTCGTCGCGGCGGTGGAGCGGGTCGCCTCCGGGGGTACGGCGCTGGACCCGGAGGTGGTGGCGCAGCTGCTGGGCCGCAGCCGCAAGCAGGACGTGCTGACCGCGCTGACCCCGCGCGAGCGGGAGGTGCTGGGGCTGATGGCGGAGGGGCGGACCAACTCGGCGGTGGCCCGGCGGCTCGTGGTGAGCGACGGCGCGGTGGAGAAGCACGTCAGCAACATCTTCATGAAGCTGGGGCTGACCCCGAGCGACGGAGATCACCGGCGTGTTCTGGCGGTGCTCACCTACCTGAACTCCTGACGCGCCGAGACTGGGCGGCGTGGCGAGTCCACATAGCGGGAGATACGCAGCGATCCTCGGATGCCGACCCAGAGCGACGTAGGGTTGATCCTGGGATCGGTCCGGGGGAAGACCGCCTCCGGACGGCCGCCTCGAAGGAGGTCCAGTTCAGTGACCAGTCAGGTCAGCAGCCCAGAGGAGCAGACCGACGACAGCGTCGTGGGGGAGCGGCGCAGACCGGGCGGAGCGAAGGACGTGCGGCGCCTGAACCGGGTCATCATCCGGTTCGCGGGGGACTCGGGTGACGGTATGCAGCTCACCGGGGACAGGTTCACCTCCCAGACCGCGTCCTTCGGCAACGACCTCTCCACTCTTCCCAACTTCCCCGCCGAGATCCGCGCCCCCGCCGGCACCCTGCCCGGCGTCTCGTCCTTCCAGCTCCACTTCGCCGACCACGACATCCTCACCCCGGGTGACGCGCCGAACGTCCTGGTGGCGATGAACCCGGCCGCGCTGAAGGCCAACATCGGCGATCTGCCGCGCGGCGCCGAGATCATCGTCAACACCGACGAGTTCACCAAGCGCGCCCTGCAGAAGGTGGGGTACGCCGACTCCCCGCTGGACGACGGCTCGCTCGACGGCTACCACCTGCATCCGGTGCCGCTGACCACGCTCACGGTCGAGGCGCTGAAGGAGTTCGACCTCTCCCGCAAGGAGGCCGAGCGCAGCAAGAACATGTTCGCGCTCGGGCTGCTGAGCTGGATGTACCACCGGCCCACGGAGGCCACCGAGAAGTTCCTGACGGACAAGTTCGCCAAGAAGCCGGACATCGCGCGGGCCAACGTGGCCGCGTTCCGGGCGGGCTGGAACTTCGGCGAGACGACGGAGGACTTCGCCGTCTCCTACGAGGTGGCGCCGGCCGCGCGGGCCTTCCCGCCGGGCGTCTACCGCAACATCTCCGGGAACCTCGCCCTGGCCTACGGCCTGATCGCCGCGTCCCGGCAGGCCGATCTCCCGCTGTTCCTGGGCTCGTACCCGATCACCCCGGCCTCCGACATCCTGCACGAGCTGTCGAAGCACAAGAACTTCGGCGTGCGGACCTTCCAGGCCGAGGACGAGATCGCGGGCATCGGCGCGGCGCTGGGCGCGGCGTTCGGCGGTTCGCTCGCGGTGACGACCACGTCCGGTCCCGGTGTGGCGCTCAAGAGCGAGACGATCGGTCTCGCGGTCTCGCTGGAGCTGCCGCTGCTGGTGATCGACATCCAGCGCGGCGGGCCGTCGACGGGTCTGCCGACCAAGACCGAGCAGGCCGACCTGCTCCAGGCGATGTACGGGCGCAACGGCGAGGCGCCGGTCCCGGTGGTGGCGCCGCGGACCCCGGCCGACTGCTTCGACGCGGCGCTGGAGGCGGCCCGGATCGCGGTGACCTACCGCACCCCGGTGTTCCTGCTCTCCGACGGCTACCTGGCCAACGGCTCCGAGCCGTGGCGCGTCCCGGACCTCGACGAACTCCCGGATCTCCAGGTCCGGTTCGCGCAGGGCCCGAACCACACGCTGGAGGACGGCACCGAGGTCTTCTGGCCGTACAAGCGCGACCCGCACACGCTGGCCCGCCCCTGGGCGGTGCCGGGCACCCCGGGTCTGGAGCACCGCATCGGCGGCATCGAGAAGCAGGACGGCACGGGCAACATCTCCTACGACCCGGCCAACCACGACCTGATGGTCCGCACCCGACAGGCCAAGGTGGACGGCATCGACGTCCCCGACATCGAGGTGGACGACCCGGACGGCGCGCGGACGCTGGTGCTCGGCTGGGGCTCGACGTACGGCCCGGTCACGGCGGCGGTACGGCGGCTGCGCGCGGCGGGCGAGTCCATCGCGCAGGCGCACCTGCGCCACCTCAACCCCTTCCCGGCGAACCTCGGCGAGGTGCTGAAGGGGTACGACAAGGTGGTGATCCCGGAGATGAACCTGGGCCAGCTCGCCACCCTGGTCCGGGCGAAGTACCTGATCGACGCCCGCTCGTTCAACCAGGTCAACGGCATGCCGTTCAAGGCGGAACAGCTCGCCGCCGCGCTCAAGGAGGCCATCGATGACTGACTCCGCACGCGAGCTGCTGCAGCTGGTCCCCAAGGCCGAGGGCACGCAGTCGATGAAGGACTTCAAGTCCGACCAGGAGGTGCGCTGGTGCCCGGGCTGCGGTGACTACGCGATCCTGGCCGCCGTGCAGGGGTTCATGCCGGAACTGGGGCTGGCGAAGGAGAACATCGTCTTCGTCTCGGGGATCGGCTGCTCCTCCCGCTTCCCGTACTACATGAACACCTACGGGATGCACTCCATCCACGGCCGCGCCCCGGCGATCGCGACCGGGCTCGCCTCCTCGCGGCGGGACCTGTCGGTGTGGGTGGTCACCGGTGACGGGGACGCCCTGTCGATCGGCGGCAACCACCTGATCCACGCGCTGCGCCGGAACGTGAACCTGAAGATCCTGCTGTTCAACAACCGGATCTACGGCCTCACCAAGGGCCAGTACTCCCCGACCTCGGAGCTCGGCAAGATCACCAAGTCGACGCCGATGGGGTCGCTGGACGCCCCGTTCAACCCGGTGTCGCTGGCGCTGGGCGCGGAGGCGTCGTTCGTGGCCCGCACGATCGACTCCGACCGCAAGCATCTGACCGAGGTGCTGCGGGCGGCGGCCGACCACCCGGGGACCGCGCTGATCGAGATCTACCAGAACTGCAACATCTTCAACGACGGTGCCTTCGACGCTCTCAAGGACAAGCAGCGGGCGGAGGAGGCGCTGATCCGGCTGGAGCACGGGCAGCCGGTGCGGTTCGGGGCGGACGGTTCGCGCGGTGTCGTACGGGACCGCACCGGGGAGCTGGCGGTGGTCACGGTGACCCCGGACAACGAGGCCGACCTGCTGGTGCACGACGCGCACGCGGCCTCGCCCACCACCGCCTTCGCGCTGTCCCGGCTGGCCGACCCCGACACCCTGCACCACACCCCGATCGGGGTGTTCCGGGCGGTGGACCGGCCGGTCTACGACAGCCTGATGTCCGAGCAGCTGGACACCGCGATCGAGCAGCGGGGCAAGGGCGACCTGGCCGCGCTGCTGGCGGGCGGGGACACCTGGACGGTCGTCGGCTGAGTCGCCGGGCGGTACGGCCCTACGAGGTCCGGGAGCGTGTCTCCCGGACCTCGTCGTATGTGCGGCGCGCCCGCTCCACCTGGTCCATGCGGTCCTGGGTCCACAGGGACAGCGCCTTGACCTGTTCGGCGGCCTCACGGCCGAGGCCGGTCAGGGAGTAGTCGACGCGGGGCGGGATGACGGGCTTGGCGTCCCGGTGCACCAGTCCGTCGCGCTCCAGGGTCTGGAGGGTCTGGGTGAGCATCTTCTCGCTGACGCTGCGCCCGCTCCCGCTGCCGACCGCCCGGCGCAGCTCCCCGAACCGGTAGGAGCGCTCCAGCAGCTCGATGAGCACGAGCACGCCCCAGCGGCTCGTCACATGCTCCAGCACCAGCCGGTACGGGCACAGGGCCTCGCCCACCTCATTGCTTACCGTCATACCAGTACCTTACCTGAAAGTGGGTACTGTCTTCTGGTTAGCGCACTTCTTAGGGTTAGTGACGTACCCACGGAGTTCCCCCTGAGGAGAGACCATGAGCATCGTCGTCACCGGAGCCACCGGACACCTCGGCCGCCACGTCGTGGCCCAGCTGCTGGAGCGTGTTCCCGCCGCGGAGGTCACCGCCGTCGTCCGGGACAAGGAGAAGGCCGCCGGCCTCGCCGAGCGCGGGGTGCGGATCGCCGTCGCCGACTACAACGCCCCCGAGACCTTCGACGGCCTCTTCGCGGCCGGCGACAAGGTGCTGCTGATCTCGGGCAACGAGTTCGACAAGGGCCGGGTGGGCCAGCACCGGGTGGTCATCGACGCGGCGAAGGCGGCCGGGGTGGCGCTGCTCGCGTACACCAGCGCGCCGGGCACCCTGACCGCGTCGCTGGCCGACGACCACCGGGCCACGGAAGAGGCGGTGCTCGCCTCCGGGCTGCCCTACTCGCTGCTGCGCAACGGCTGGTACCACGAGAACTACACCGAGAACCTGGCCCCCGTGCTCGCCCACGACGCGGTGGTCACGGCGGCGGGCGAGGGCCGCGTCTCCTCCGCCGCCCGCGCCGACTACGCCGCCGCGGCGGTCGCCGTGCTGACCGGCGAGGGCCACGAGAACACCACGTACGAGCTGGGCGGCGACGAGGCGTGGGGCTTCGCCGAGTACGCGGCCGCGCTGAGCGCGCGGACCGGGCGGACGATCTCCTACCGGCCCGTCTCCGGGGAGGCCCTGCAGGGCATCCTGACCGGCGCCGGCCTTCCGGAGGCGCTCGCGGAGATGCTGGCGGGCGTGGACGCGTCCATCGAGCGGGGCGAACTGGTCGTCGCCGGCGGCGAGCTGTCCCGCCTGACCGGGCGGCCGACGACCCCGCTGGCCGTGGCGGTGGAGGCGGCGCTGAAGGACTGATCCGCCCCGGGGCGCCGCCCGGCCGCCTGCCCGGCTTCCCGCCCGTCATGACCGTATGGCGATACGGGCATGACAGGCGGGGCGGGGCGGCGCTACCTTCGTTCTCGCGTGGCGGAATGCGCGAGGTTCTCGCGTTGCGGAGTGCGAGAAGGAGGAGCCCGTGACCGGGACGTCCAAGGGTGAACACCGAATAGGGCTGCTGAACGGTTTCGCCGCCTACGGCATGTGGGGGCTCGTCCCCCTGTTCTGGCCGCTGCTGAAGCCGGCGGGCGCCATGGAGATCCTGGCCCACCGGATGGTGTGGTCCCTCGTCTTCGTCGCCGTCGCGCTGCTGTTCGTCCGGCGCTGGGCCTGGGCGGGCGAGCTGCTGCGGCAGCCGCGCCGGCTGGGGCTGATCGCGATCGCCGCCGCCGTCATCACCGTGAACTGGGGCGTCTACATCTGGGCCGTGAACTCCGGTCACGTGGTGGAGGCGTCGCTCGGGTACTTCATCAACCCGCTGATGACCATCGCGCTGGGCGTGCTGCTGCTGAAGGAGCGGCTGCGGCCGGTGCAGTGGACGGCGGTCGGCGTCGGCTTCGCCGCCGTCGTCGTGCTGACCGTGGGGTACGGGCAGCCGCCCTGGATCTCCCTCTGCCTCGCCGTCTCGTTCGCCGTGTACGGGCTGGTGAAGAAGAAGGTCGGGCTGGGCGGCGTCGAGTCCCTGGCCACCGAGACCGCGATCCAGTTCCTCCCCGCGCTCGCGTACCTGATCTGGCTCGGCACCCACGGCGGCCTCACCTTCGCCACCGAGGGCACCGGCCACGCCGCCCTCCTCGCCTCCACCGGCATCGTGACGGCCCTCCCGCTGGTCTGCTTCGGCGCCGCCGCGATCCGCGTCCCCCTCTCCACCCTCGGCCTGCTCCAGTACCTGGCCCCCGTCTTCCAGTTCCTCCTCGGCGTCCTCTACTTCCACGAGGCGATGCCGCCGGAGCGCTGGGCGGGCTTCGCCCTGGTGTGGCTGGCGCTGGTCCTGCTGACGGCGGACGCGATGCGCTCCGCGCGGCGGGCACGGGTGGTCGCGATGTCCCGCCCGACGGACCCGGCCGCGGCCGCGGTGGAGGCGGTGGACGTCTGAGGGGCGCGCCCCGCCAGGACGCGGGGCCACCCGGAGGGTTTCGCGGCAACCCGGCCGCACGGACGGGCCGCTGACGCTATAAGGGCTCCATGCCGACATCGTCAGAGCGGCCCGAGCCGCTGCACTGGAAGATTGTGGTCGACGCGGTCGACCCGCACGCGCAGGCCGATTTCTGGGGGGCCGCGCTGCGCTACGAGACCGAGGACAACAGCGCGCTGATCGAACGGCTGCTGTCGTTCGGGGCGTTGCCCGGGGAGGCCACGGTCGAGTACCACGGGCGGCCGGCCTTCCGGGATCTCGTGGCCGTGCGCCATCCCGACGACCCGTTCGACGCCGAGACGGGGACCGGGCTGGGGCGGCGGCTGCTCTTCCAGCGGGTGCCCGAGGCCAAGGACGGCAAGAACCGTCTGCACCTGGACCTGCATCCCGGCCCCGAGCGGCGCGAGGAGGAGGTGGCGCGGCTGACCGCGCTGGGGGCGACCGTGCTGCGCGAGGTGCGGGAGTCGGCGGGGTCGTGGGTCGTGCTCGCGGACCCCGAGGGGAACGAGTTCTGCGTCCAGTAGTAGACATGGGCATGACTATCCGCGAATCGCTGAGACCCGTCCTCGCCGTCGCGCTGCTGGCCTCGCTCAGCGCCTGCTCCGGGGCGGCCGCCCCGGAGCGCCCGGCCGGGGCGAGCCCCGCCGGCCCCGCCTCGACCGCCTCGCCGTCCGCCGGGGCGGACCCGCGGCCGGTCACCGCCTCCATGGCCGACATGACCGGCGGCAACGCCGGGCGCGCGGCCTGGCAGATGGGGCCCGGCACCGAGGTGACCTTCAAGGACGTGAGCGGGAAGGGGCGTCCGGTGGACGACCCGGACGCGTGGAAGATCTGCCACACCCGGCCGGGGCCCTACCAGCAGATCACCGACCAACCCGTCGTCCTCGGCGTGGTGCGGGTCGCGGAGAGCTGCGAGGGCACGGTCCTGGAGTGAGGCGGCCTCACGCGCCGGCCGCGGCCGCGCGGTCCGTGAGGCGGTCCATCCGGGTGCGGGCGGACTGGAGCGGGCGGGGGTCGGCGGCGGCCGGGCCCGGCTCCGCCGCGAGCGTGGTCCACACCTCGATCAGCTCGCGGCCCATCCGCAAGCCCTGCCCGGGGTCCCGTACCGCGCGCCAGGCCGTCGCCGCGCTGCGCACGTTGCCGTACGCGGCCGCCGGGTCGCCGGTCTCGGCCCGCCGGCGGGCCAGGTCCAGCGAGAGCTCGAAGGCGCGGTCCGGGTCGCCGGACAGGTAGGCGACGTAGGCGCACAGTTCGCGCAGGTGCAGCACCTCGGGGTGGCGCGGGCCCAGCGCGCCCGACACCTCGGCGACCGCCCGGCTCGCCAGCTCGGCCGCGCGCTCCACCTGCCCCTCGCCCACGGCGTCCCCGACCCGTCGCCACGCGGCGGCGGACACCTCCGCCCCCTCCACGCGCTCGGCGAGCATCTCCTCGGCGACGGCGTCGAAACGGCTCGGGGGGACGGGTCCGGGGGCGGTCTCCGGGACCGGCTCGGGCCCGAGGACGAGTTCGGGTGCGGGCACCGCGGCGGGCCGCGGCTCCGGGCGGCGGGCCGCAGCGGGGGCACTCTCAGGTCCCCGCTCCGGCGCCGGTGCCCGCTCCGGCCCGGCCGGCGGACGTGGCTCCATCACCGGCGGCGGCCCGAAGACGCCCCGGGGCGGCTGTACGGTCCCGGGCGCCGCCGGGAGCCGGGTCGGTGAGCCGGTCATCCGGGTCGTGCCGTCCGGGGAGATCTCCAGCGGGACCAGGCAGCCGGCCGCGTCGTCGTGGATGGTGGCCCGTATCGGGGTGCCGTGGGCGGTGGCGAGGTGGTGGAGGTGGTTCAGGACGGCGTCGTGGACGTCCTCGTCCGCGGCCCGCGGGACCGGGGTGCCGGCCACGGACGCCGTGCCGGTGGCCGAGACGCGCACCTGGAGCGGCCGGTCCCCGCGCCGCTTCTCGAAGATCGGTCGAGCCATCCCGTTTTCCCTCGCTTCCCCCGGCGTCGCGCTCCGGCCGTACGCCTCCTGACAACCAGTCTCGCCGCCCGCATCGCCCCGCGCGTCACCGCGACGTCACAGCCTCGCACCAGCCGCCCCTTGGCCGAGATACTTGCATGTGCATAAGATGCATACGGATCAACCGCACTCGTTCCCGAGGTGTCCCCATGAGCCGTCGTTTTCTCTTCGTCCTGGGCAGCGCCCGCACCCAGGGCAACACCGAGTTCCTCGCCCGTACCGCCGCCGAGCAGCTGCCCGAGGGCGTGGAGCAGGAGTGGGTCCGGCTGGCCGGGCTCCCGCTGCCCGAGGCCGAGGACCTGCGGCACGACAGCGACCACGTGCGCCCCGCCTCCGACACCCCGGCCGGGATGCTGCTGGACGCCACCCTGGCCGCCACGGACCTCGTGATCGCCTCGCCGCTGTACTGGTACGCCCTGTCCAGCCTCACCAAGCGGTACCTGGACCACTGGTCGGGCTGGCTGCGCATCCCCGGGGCCGGATTCAAGGACGCCATGGCGGGCCGGACCCTGTGGGGCGTGACGGCGCTCGCGGACCGGGACCCGTCGGTCGCGGAGCCCCTCGTCGGCAGCCTGAACAACTCCGCCGCGTACCTCGGGATGCGCTTCGGCGGGGTGCTGCTGGGCAACGGCAGCGGTCCCGGTGACGTACGCGACGACACCGAGGCACTGGCCCGCGCGAAGACCTTCTTCACGGGCGAGGCCCCCGTGGCCCGCTTCCCCGGACGCTAGGTCGTGTCCGCAAAGTGGCGTCGTCTGCCCGGAGGGCAGGGCTCGCGGCGTCTGGTGCGTGCGATCGCAAGGCGGAGGGTCGCCCTCGTA